>JALOAB010000095.1 GCA_023229045.1 Fidelibacterota bacterium | reverse complement strand
TGGGGCGGCGTGCCGGCTATCAATTATAATGCCGATGAAGGATTTGGTTACGGAGCAATTTTTGATCTGTTCAATTATTCGACCGGCGGTTATAAACCATACTATTTCAAAATCAACAATCAAATGTTTTTCACTACCGGCGGCAAACAGGATCATGCCATCTTTTTCGATTCACCCTATATATTAGGCGAGGGCTATCGCATCAACGGTCGCATCCGTTATAAGAAAGAACATTACTTCACTTATTACGGACTGGGTAACGATTCACAATTCAATGCCGATTGGATTGAAACCGATGATGATGGCAATAGTATTGATACATTACACGGCAAACATTATTATACTATGAAATCCGAACAGATAATCTTTTACGCCAACGTGATGAAAGCCCTGAAATATCGCGAGGACGGTAAACCGCTGATATCGATCCTGGGCGGCTGGGGTTTCTATCAGGTGAGTCCCGGTGAAAATAAAAATGACGGGCTGGATACTAAGTACGAGGAAGACCTCAAAGCCGGCATTCTGGAGAAACGCGATACCGAAAAGTCATTCAATGATTATCTTAAATTCGGTCTGGTGTATGATTCGCGCGACAGCGAACCGGCGCCCAATAAAGGCGTCTGGACGGATTTAGTGGGCGAGTGGTACACCGGTTTGCTTGGAAGCGACAATAATTTTCTGCGCTTGACCTTTACCGATCGACGCTTTTTCAGACTGGCGAATAAGTTGGTTTATGCCAATCGGATTTTAGTCGAAAATGTCTTCGGTGATGCGCCATTTCTGCTGTATTATCCAATCGGCAGTTCCTTCCGGATTGACGAGGGAGTCGGAGGTTACCGCTCAATCCGCGGCGTGTACAAAAACCGCTACAGCGGATCGGCTAAATTCATCATGAATATGGAATTGCGTTATCGTTTTTATGAATTTCAGTTTGCTAACCAGGATTTCTATTTAACGGCTAATACTTTCTTTGATTTCGGTCGGGTTTGGCATGAGGAAGATGTAACTGGAGGCCTGAAAAACTTACATACAGGTAAAGGGCTTGGCTTGCATATTGGCTGGAATGAGAATTTTGTCGTCTATGCCGAAATGGGGTTTGAAAAAGAGACCGGCAGTCAGTTGTACATCGACATTGGTTATATTTTCTAATAGCAACCTCCCGAAGGTTTGACGCGAATGTCGGATATGAAAACCACAGCGAACCTTCATAAGGTTTATACGACCTTATTGACTCAATGACTTGTTGCCATAATGAATACAAATGACTATAAATGACCACAAATGACTAAAAGGCAGGACGAACCATGTCATTAATTAAAGACAAACAAATATTCGGCTGGACGATGTACGACTGGGCTAACTCAGCCTTTGCCACGACGGTGATGGCGGGCTTTTTCCCGGTATTTTTCAAAAGCTATTGGAGCGCCGGTACGGATGTCAATGTCAGCACTGCAATGCTGGGTTACGCCAATTCGATCGGATCGCTGATTGTGGCACTGTTGTCACCGATTTTGGGCGCGATCGCCGACCAGAGCTCCGCGAAAAAGCGGTTTCTGATATTTTTCGCCTATCTGGGCGTACTGATGACAACCTGTTTGTTCATGGTCGGTCATGGTCAATGGTTACTGGCGGCGCTATTATATGTTGCCGGTTCTTTGGGGTTTGCCGGAGCGAATACATTTTATGATGGTTTACTGCCTGACATCGCGTCAGCCAAGAAAATCGATTATATTTCGGCGAAAGGCTACGCGCTCGGTTATCTCGGTGGCGGATTGTTATTTTTGTTCAATGTATTATGGTATCTCATGCCGGCGACTTTTGGCTTTCCGGTTGAGCAACAGGCTGTCGTAGCGCAATCGCTCACCAAGGACGCAGTAGTTATTCAGATCGAACCGGGTAAGGATTTCTCAATTCCAAAAGGACATTCCGTCGGTCGGGCGATCGTCGCCAGTGAAGTTATTTTACCGATTACATTAAAGAGTAAGCATGCGGAAGATTCAGCCTGGATTAAAGTGCCTATTCCGCCTGAACTCGACCAAAACCTTTTCGTTAAGAGTATTGATTTTGGTAATTATAAACGCGGTGAAATCCGCGATCGAAATCCGCAAACTAACGAATATTTAATCGTTAATCTGACCCAGCCCTTGACTGACCAGGATTCGGCTAAAATTATTGTCAAAAATCCAATCACCTATCGGGCGATCCATGATCAGAATCTGGAAGGTGTAGCCGGTCTGGCTTATCATACCGGTAAAATTTCGATTACGACCGATTATTTGACCCCGGCGCAGGAACATCTTTCAATTCGGGTTAGCTTCCTGTCGGTTGGGCTCTGGTGGGGAATTTTTACTATTCCACTGATTTTATATATTAAGGAAAAGCGTCGCAAGCCGAAATCAGCCGGAACAACTTTGTATATCCGGCAAGGATTCAGTCAGTTGCTACGCACTTTCCGCCAGGTGCGGCATCTGAAGATCGTGATGATCTTCTTAGTCGCCTACTGGTTGTACATCGACGGGGTCGATACGATCATCCGTATGGCGGTGGATTACGGAATGTCGATTGGTTTTCCATCGAGTTCGTTGATAGTGGCGTTATTGATTGTACAGTTCGTTGGGTTCCCGGCGGCGCTCATTTTTGGGAAACTGGCTGAGAAATGGAATCCGAAAAAAGCTCTTTTCGTGACGATTGGCGTTTATCTGGGAGTAACGGCTTACAGTGTGCTGATGAAGGATGTTAAAGAATTTTATATTATGGCGATTATTATCGGATGCGTGCAGGGCGGCATTCAGGCTATCAGCCGCTCGTTTTACGCCCGCCTGATTCCCAGGGAACAAAGCGCCGAATTCTATGGCTTTTATAATATGCTGGGCAAGTTTTCAGTAATCTTCGGACCGTTTTTAATCGGTACGGTCGGCTTGCTGGCACGGCGGGCGGGTTTATCAGCCAATCTCGCTTCACGGGTCGGGATCGGGTCGATCGCCATATTGTTTCTGGCGGGCGCGATTTTCTTATATTTTGTTGATGAAGAACGGGGCAAAATAGAAGCCAAAAAACTGAACTCGGCTGATTAATACACTTTAGCATAATTTATCACTATAGTTCGTACCTATTCTACCACGATAATAATTCTTTCATTTCATTAAAGAACTGGTTATATTATTCAGCATTTTTTGGGCTAAGTATTAAGAAAGAGAGCAGGGTATGGGGCGACAGACCTTAGGTATCTTCACGATTGCGATCCTGATTTTGTTTTGCATTGGAGTGCTATTCGTTGGTCAGGAATACTCACTGAGCAGTAAATTTGTGACCGTTCGCATCGAGGGTATAAGAGATGCGCGATTGGAACAAAACGTGCATGATTTAATGAAAAAGATACCCGGTATCGAAACCTTTATCTTAGATAAAAATGCCGGTTTGTGTAGTATCCGCTATGACTCTTCAGAAATTAATTTTGAAAGCATCGAGTCTCAATTTTCAGCGCTGGGTTTGACGATTACACCGCTTACTCAAATTGATAAACTCAGCATTCCGCCATCTCCTGATCAAAAATTGATCCAGATCCGCTTTAGCAAATCCAATAGTTAACGCGGATTCTGCTGGAATATGCGCCGCTAAGATTTATGTTACAATGTGTCCGGAATTTGTGCCCGAGGCGAGACTTGAACTCGCACCTCCTAATGGAGACTAGGTCCTGAACCTAGCGCGTCTACCAGTTCCACCACCCGGGCTTCAAATAACGGCCAAATTTATAATCTCTGACCGAGTTCTCCAAGTTTTACATTGGAAGTTAGGGCAAAAGAATTAAATTTTCCGCGTGCCAAAGGAAGAGATAAAAACCGTAACGACCAATAAGAAAGCTTTTCATGATTATTTTATTACGGATAAGATCGAAGCCGGCATTGAACTCAAAGGCACGGAGGTTAAATCGATCCGCGCCGGACAGATCAATCTGAAAGACAGTTACGCCAAAATCATCAATCAACAGGTGTTTCTGCTGAAATGTCATATTTCGCCGTATGATTTCGGCGGTTACGATAATCACGATCCGGAAAGAGATCGCCGTCTGCTATTGCATCGTAACGAGATCCGGCGTTTGCAACGTAATATTGAAAACAAAGGTCAGACCCTGATCCCGTTACGCGTTTTAATCAATGCCAAAGGGAAGGTCAAAGTCGAAATCGGTTTGGCGAAGGGCAAACGGCAATACGATAAGCGCGAAGCGATCGCTGATAAAGATGCCCGCCGTGAAATGCAACGTTTAAGAAAAGGATAATTTTCATGTTTTTACCGGTAAAAGAACAACTGGAAGTCATTAAGAGAGGGACGGAAGAGCTCATCTCCGAAGAAGAGATGGTCAGGAAACTCGAGAATTCGATTAAAACTAATCGGCCTTTGCGCATTAAACAGGGCTTTGATCCGACGGCGCCCGATATTCATCTCGGACATACGGTTGGCATTCGCAAACTGCGTCAATTTCAGGACCTTGGGCATAAGATCGTTCTGATTATCGGCGACTATACCGGAATGGTCGGCGATCCCAGCGGTAAGAATGAGACTCGTCCGCGCCTCGACCGCAAGACTTTGATGAAAAATGCTGAAACTTACGAGAACCAATTTTTCAAAATACTGGAGAAGAGTAAAACCGAAATCCACTACAACGGCGAATGGTTCGCCGAAATGAAATTCGACGAGATTATGAACCTGGCCGCCAAATTTACGATCGCCCGCATTCTTGAACGCGACGACTTTACCAAACGCTATAAAGAAGGCAATCCAATCAGCCTGCATGAATTTTACTATCCGCTGATGCAGGGCTACGATTCCGTTGCCATAAAAGCCGACGTCGAACTCGGCGCCACTGAACAGAAATTCAATCTGCTGACGGCTCGTGACGTGCAACGCGAATATGGTCAGGAGCCGCAAGTGATTCTGACATTACCAGTGCTGGAAGGCATCGACGGCGGTCAGCGTATGAGTAAAAGCCTGGGTAATTACATTGGCATTGACGATGAACCGAATGAAATGTACGGCAAGGTCATGTCAATCCCGGATAGCCTGATCCTGAAATATTTCACGCTCGTGACTGACTATTCGTTGGATCAGTTGCAGGAACTTAAGAGGCGATTGGACGATCAGCATACTAATCCGATGGTTTTGAAGAAGGAACTTGCGCGGACGATTATTGCCATGTATCATTCAAACGAGTCGGCGCGTTCGGCAGAACAGAATTTCGAGCGCGTTTTTTCCAAGAAGGAAATACCCGTTGACATTGAAGAAATCGTCGTCGCATCGTCGGACTTACCGAAGCTCCTGGTAAAAGCGCTAACCGATTGCGGAGCGGTAGCCTCTAACGGCGAAGCCCGACGCCTGATCCAACAGGGCGGCGTGCGCGTCAATGACGAAAAGATTAACGACGTTAATTATACTTTTAACCAAAAAGGCAAATATATAACAAAGGTCGGAAAGCGGCGGTTTATTAAATTTATCGTTAAATAACCGGCTGACTTCGACCATAACTGAGGTCTTGCGATGTTATCCTTAAATGCGGTCAGGAAAGTATTTAATAAAACGATCGCGGTTGACGATCTGAGCTTCGAAACGTCCCAGGGATCGACTTTTGGTCTGTTAGGTCCGAACGGCGCCGGAAAAACCACGACGATCAGGATGATTATGAATATCATCCAGCCGGATTCCGGGCAGATTACCTTTCATACGAAGCCTCTTGAAAAAAAAGATTACCGGAGAGTCGGTTACTTGCCGGAGGAACGCGGCTTGTACCAAAAGATGAAACTAAAGGAAACCGTCGTTTATCTGGCGCGTCTAAAAGGTCTGTCTTTGACGGACGCCAATAAACGTGCCGACGAATATCTGCAACGCTTCGATTTGTCGAATTATGCTATGCGCCGGATTCAGGAACTATCCAAAGGCAATCAGCAAAAAGTTCAGTTCGTCATTTCGGTAATCCACAAACCGGAATTGGTTATTCTGGATGAACCATTTACCGGTCTCGACCCGGTTAATCAATTACTCCTGAAAGAAATTATAGGAGAACTGCAAAGTCAGGGAACGACAGTGATTTTATCGACGCACCAGATGGAACAGGTTGAGAAATTGTGCGACCGGATTTGCCTGATCAATCGCGGTAAATCAATCCTATACGGCGATTTGCGCCAGATAAAGAAAGAGTACGGACATCAGATGCTGGCGATCGATTATAGCGGTTCGGCGGGTGATCTGGCTGACTTGAATCTGCCGGATATGAATATCACTGATAATCGGATCATCGGTCATCTGAGCGGCAATCTCAACGATTTATTGCAATCGATAATGCAAAGAGTTCAGGTGACCCGCTTCGAATTATTAGAACCATCCCTGGAGCAAATCTTTATCGATCAGATCAGAGGGAGGGAAACGGCATGAAAAATATATTGATCATCGCCCGCTGGGAGTATATGACACGCCTGCGTTCGAAATGGTTTATCATTTCAACCCTGATAATGCCGCTTATTATGATGGTTTCGATGTTCATTCCATCTATGGTGATGACCTCCGGTGACAGCGAAGTCCGAACGATTGCAATCGTGGACGAAAACAATCAATTTGCCGAGAAACTGGAAAATAGGTTGACTGAAAAATATACCCTTAAAGACAAGACCCCGAAATACCAGATCATCGTATTTAAGAATGGTGATCCGCTAAAAATGAAGCAGGAGGCAACGGATTTATTGGAGTCATCAATTGTGAGCGCTTATCTGGTCATTCCGTCTGATATCCTGGATTCAAACCGGGTGTTCTATTATAGCCAGAATCTTGGCAATTTTAAAGATCAGAGCGAGCTTAACCGGACGATTGATGAAATCATTTCCGAGCATCGCATGATTGCGGCTGGTCTCGACCCGGCGCTTGTGCGGTCAGTGATTAAAAATGTCAATTTCCAGATGGTCAGAGTTCAGGAAGGGGGCAAAGAGGCTAAAGGCGATGAAATGCTGGCTTACCTGTTGCCGATTATTTATGTACTAATGTTGTTTTTTGCCATTTTCATGAGTTCGCAAATACTGATGCGCAGTGTTCTCACCGAACGCGCCAACCGCCTTATCGAAGTGTTGTTATCGTCGGTGTCGCCGGTGGAACTGATGTCCGGTAAAATTTTAGGGCTGGGATTACTGGGTTTGACGCAGTTAGCGCTCTATCTGTTTGTCGGCATCACGATTTCGAATTTCAAAGGGCTGGAATTGTTCAATTCGATTAATGTTATGCTGTTTTTGGTCTATTTTATTTTGGGCTATTTACTGTATGCGGCGATCTTCGCGGCGATCGGTTCACTTTTCGATAACGAACAGGACGCCCAGCAGGCGGTGTCGATCTTTTCGTTGATCACCATCGTGCCGATCTTTTTAGCTTCGTATGTAATTGCCAATCCGCAATCGGTGACGACGACCATTTTGTCTTTGATTCCGATCATTACGCCCTATTTCATGATATTACGAATCGGGGTAATAATTCCACCGTTATGGCAAATTTTGACTTCAGTGGGGTTATTAATTGTAAGCGTCTGGCTGGCGATGCTGGCGGCCGGAAAAATTTTCAAAGTGGCGATTTTAATATACGGCAAACGCCCGACTCTGCCGGAAATCATGCAGTGGGTGCGCGCAAAATAATCAAATATTCTGTTGAGTTTAAAAGATGATAGAGATATATTATTGCTAAGATAGGTTTAATTGAAAAAATGACTTTTTAAAGAGAGGACGCTATGATCGAATTCACTCAATCCAATTTCAGCGAAGAAGTCGAGCAACAAACATCTGTGCCGGTGCTGGTTGATTTCTGGGCGACCTGGTGCGTACCATGTTTGAAAATTGCGCCGGTTCTGGAAGAGTTAGCCCAGAAGTATGACGGCAAAATGAAGTTTGGTAAAGTGAATGTCGAATCAGCCCCGGCGATCGCTCAGAAATTCGGCGTTCGCAGTATTCCTACTCTGCTGATTTTCAAAAATGGCAAAATCATGACTCAGATTATCGGCGCCCAATCCAAGAAAAGTATCGAAGATAAAATCCTGGAAGTGATCTGAAATCCTCTTTTACCACCAAGAGCCGAAGACGCAAAGTCCAGAACCATTTATTTTAGCAGAATGTAATTTCAAAT
>JALOAB010000002.1 GCA_023229045.1 Fidelibacterota bacterium | reverse complement strand
ATAGTAGTATAAGTTATACTTCTATTAAGAATATGGCACTTCTGCCAGTAATTAAATCCTTAAAAAAACCCCGCTTCTTTGTAAGAAACGAGGTCTTATATGTAGTGGCGGTCTGCGTGATGAGAATACGGTTTGCGATACACAAACCGCCGTAAAATGCCAAATTGTCAATATATCGTGATATCATACTGCCATATTACACAACCTGCAATATGCCTGTCAAGAAAAATCTTCGGGAAAATAAAAAAAATTTTAGGGGTTAGGTATCTCAAGTGTAACCGTCCTACCTTTCTGTCTATCTGCCTGCCTTAGTAATAATTTTTTAACATATCTTAATTTTTTTGTCAAGTTCTTTTTGGAATTTGTCGAAATATAGATTAGAGTTTATTGTAGAAAGGGGTGCAATATGCGAATAACACACAGGGAAAGAATGTTACTCGATGCCATAGATGACGCAATGGGTTTATTACAACAAGAAAGAAGCCCCGAAAGTAGAAAAAAGTTGCTTGGCTTTGTGGCTAAGTGGCGGGGGCAGTTAATAGAATTGAGGGATAGGAGAAAGCATTATGAAAGAGTTACTTGTTAAGGTGGTTGAGTGGACTGCGATAGTAGCGATATTTTACATCGTTCTATCGGCCTCCGGCTGCTCGACCGTACACGGATTCGGGCAGGACTTGCAGGACTGGACGACCGTAAACACCCAGAGATAACGGACTGGCGAAGGGCAGGGAAGCCCTGTTATTATAAGGAAATATTATGAATACTATAATCTTATTAGCTGCTCTGGCTTTGGGGGCAAATTGGCAGGCCGAATTACCGACTATCCAAAGGGCGATAACAAAAACTATGACACAAGTTGTCAAATATCTACACAGAATTTATTATTTTGAGCTTTAGGGGAACGAAGATGAGACTAACGATTTTAGCGGTTATAACGATTGTAGGGATTAGTCAAGCTGACAACGACAGGTTGATTCAAGCCTTGATTCAGGTCGAAAGCTCTGGCAATGACCAAGCAATCGGGGACGGCGGCCTTGCGGTCGGCTGCTTACAGATTCACCCTATTTTTGTCAAGGACGTGAACCGCATAATCGGCAAGGATAAATATACTCTGCAAGATAGATACTCCAGAGCCAAGTCTATCGAAATGGCGAATATCTACCTTAATCACTACGGCGGAACAATAGAAGAACGCGCCAGAAAGTTTAATGGCGGGCCAAACGGCCACCAAAAAAAGGCGACAGAAAACTATTGGCGGAAAGTAAAACGAGAATTGGACAGATAGTAATTTAGACTCGTAAAAGTGCCAGACGAAGCCTCCGGCTGCAATATAACGCAATCTTGGAAATGCTTAAAAATAAATTTTAAAAATCTTTAAGGAAATTGTTTGCAATCCACCGATAAGGTTATTAGTATTAAGAAAAAACAATCAGGAATAACTTATGCTTACAGCCGAACAAATAGCAACAAAGTTAAAATTAGATGTTTATGTAGTCCGGTACAGATTAGCTGTCCTGAGACGCGAGGGCTTGATACAAGCCGAAAAGTATGGCAACACCTATATTTATCACCCTGACGTTGTTCGGTGTGTGCGAAGATATGGGGCGAATTAGAAAATTTTTGTCGGATATTGAATATGAGTTAGCAGATGGAATACATACTTATCACCAGTGTCCGCATTGTAGGACATATAGAACAAGAAGTGGGATGTGTGCAAAATGCTTACTCGAAAGATTTTTATTAGAAAGAGATAATGAAACTCAAGACCAAAAAAACCAAGAACATCTGGCGTAAAGCCAAAAAGGGCAAAAAATCCCTTACCTATACAGAGAGAGAGCATTTACAAAGAAAAGGCATAATAGATTATTCGGGTTGATAAGGAAAGAAAGAAATGGCTAAATATCTCGCATTGGTAAATAGCAAAACAATATACGAATATACCAGAGCAGACTTGCTGTTAGTCAACATAGCCGAACACCCGACAGACGAAATCCGGCTATGGAAACAAACTGGCACGCTTGTAATAAGTTACGAGCCGATTACTAAAGCCGAATTGGAAGCCGATTCAAAGGCTTACCACGACAAGTGGAAAGAAGCCATCAAGGAGTTAGAGATATGACCGACCTGAAAGTGTTCCAGATGTTAAAGCAATCGAGCATAGTCGAACAATGTAACTTCGATGCGACAGATTGTTACGAAAAGTTTGTTCGAGCAAGTATTGCAAAAAGATTGAGAAAGGGAAATAATGTCAGTAGAGACGATTCAGCAGTTGATAGACAAGAGTCTGATTAGGCAGCCCAGAGAGCGTTCCGGAAAATGGTCGCCGTCAAGTTTCGGACGGTGTTATCGCGCTCAATACTGGAATCGCAAAGACGAGCCTCAGTCTAATCCACCGGACAAAAGAACATTAAGGGTTTTTAACGCGGGCAATCTGTTTGAGGATTTTGTAGTTAGTCTGCTGCCAAAAGACTATCAATTACAAGTTTTGGTCGAATCTGATGATGTTAAGGGCTATGCCGATATAGTTACCAGCAACGAAGTAATCGACATTAAAAGCCAGCACAGTAAATCTTTTTGGTATATGTCTAAGTTTAAAAAGGACGATATTAAAAAAGAGAAATATCCTAACTGGCTGCAAGTAATGTACTATACCAGAGAATTAAAAAAGGATTTTGGCCGACTTGTTTTCGTCAGCAAAGACGATTTATGTATTATGGAATTTGTCCAGCCGTTAGACGATTACTGGCTTGCTCAACTTGATATGGAATTATCAGAATTAAGAAGGTTATGGGAACAGGACGAACTACCAAAAGCCGAGCCAAGATGCTTTATCAACAAAGACGGTAAAAGCAAAGAATGTCAATATTGTAGTTTCAAAATACTCTGCGAAGAAACAGAAAAAAGAATTAAATGATGCCAAGCGAACAAAGAATGGAAGATTTAAACACATAAAAACAACTTAATTATGAAAGGGTAAGCAATGCCAAGTGTAAATGATTTGAAGAAAAGTAAATTTCTGACACAAAAAGAGGTGCAAAAGCCAATCCTTGTAACCATTGATAACTACGAGGAAGTTAACGTGGCCAAAGAAGGCGCAGAAGAAGAATTGCGATGGGCTTTAATACTAAAAGAGGTTGATAAGCCCTTCATTCTCAATTCAACCAATGGCCAGATTATCCAGTCTATAACTGGAAGCGGTGATTTCGATAACTGGATTGGCAAGAAAATTGTTCTTTACCACGACCCGAACATTTCTTTCGGCGGCAAACTTGTCGGAGGCATTAGGGTTCGGGCAGCAAAAAATCAAATCGTTCAGCCTGCCGACCCAGAGCCAGAACCAGAGATTGACGATTCAGATATTCCCTTTTGAGGTAAACAATGAAATTCACAGGCCGAGCCAAAGATGGGATATTTCTGCTATCAGAGGAAATGAAGGAACAAAGAAAGCGATTTTTGAGTTCTTTCAAGCCAACCGATATGATAGAAGAAACCCTAACAAAATACCGCCAATCAAAAACAAATAGGCAGCTTGGCGCGTGGTTCGGCCTATTCAGTAAGATAGTCTTAGAGGTCTTTAATGACAGAGGCTACGACACAAGCTATATCTTTAAGCTGTCCGACCCGACAGGTATTGAAATATCGCCGGACTTATTGAAAGATTATATGTATGCAATGTGTCCGGTCTTTAGAGATGAAAAGAGGCTGACTATGCGGGATATGAATACTTTGGAAATGGCGGACTTCTTTGATAAGTGCCGGAATTTCGCAGCCTCACAATGGAGTATCTACGTTCCAGAACCACAGAAGAATTGGAAAGAACTAAAGAAATGAACCTTAAAGAATTAAGACAACGACCCGGCCAATACCTAACCCAAAAGAAGGTGGCCGACTATTTAGGCATATCACAGCCTGACTATGCCAATATTGAGAACGGCAGACGACGGATATTAGAGCAGTTTTACGGGCAAAAGATTGGAGAATGAAAGATGGAATATCACAAAATTCAATCGGTTTACAAAAGAGATGAGCGTGGCAATTTTATTTTAGGGCAATGGTCTATACCTGAATTTAGCTACCTCAAAGGTAACATCTGGGAGTTTACTGAAAAAATTGACGGTACAAATATCAGAATATATTGGGATGGTCAAAACATTAGAATTTGCGGAAAAACGGACAATGCCCCGATTCCTGCCAAACTAATAGATTCAATCAATGCCTCGACACTAACCAAAAACCTTACAGATAAGTACCCAGACCTAACAATGTGTCTATACTGTGAGGGTTATGGCGCGGGAATACGTAAAGGCGGCGTTTACAGACAAGACCAAAGCATAGTGTTGTTTGACATACTGATTGATAGGTGGTGGTTAAGGCGAGAGGACGTGCTCGATATTGGTAATAAGTTAGAATTAAGCATTGTGCCTCAAGTTGGCGAAGGAACACTTGAGCGAGCCATAGAAATAGTCCGGTGTGGCTATAAGTCTATGTGGGGCGATTTTGTAGCAGAGGGATTGGTAATGCGACCCAAAGTAGGGTTGTTCAGCAGAAAAGGTGAGCGTATTATAGCAAAAGTCAAACATAAAGATTTTAAAGTCAAATAGATAAACAATGACCTACTACAACACATCGCACTTAAAGAACCCTGCTCTCGGCAAGGCCGAACAGGGGGCTAAGAATCAGGAAGATTTGATATTAGACTTCTTCGTAGATAACCCGCACCTAAAGTTTACACCGTCTTATGTTTGGAATCATTTTGAATCACAGGGTAAACAATGGCCGATAACTTCGGTTAGGCGGGCGATAACGAACCTGACCAAAAGAGGGGTTATCGAAAAATGTATAACGCAGAAAACAGGTATTTATGATATGCCTGAATATGAATGGAAACTGAAAATCGAAAAGGAAACTTTGTTTGATTAACCGGCGGCGGAAGTCCTGACTTGTAGTTGGGCGAACGAAAAACAACAACCAAACAGTTATAGTCTTATTGAAATGCTGTCGCCGGTTTTTATAACCCCGAATTACTGAAATAGAGGAGTAAAGAATGGCAAAGATGGGATTCGAGCCAAACCGAAGGTTGGTAATGGATTACAAAAACAAGAGGGTTACAATGGACATTGCCGGAAAAACATATACCTTCCGGTCGATATTAGAAAGCAAGGTCGCTCAATACTTGCAGCTACTTAAAGACAGCGGACATATTAAGGATTGGGCATATGAACAGACGACATTCAAGTTTCCTGACGACCGTTATCTCGTAGATTTTGACGTTATCAATAATGACGGCACGTTCTATTATCTCGAAGCCAAAGGCTATGTTACCGCCAAGACCAAACGAAATCTACGGCTGCTGAATAAGTACAGGCCGGAAGTAATAATTGATATGGTCTTTCAGAATAAGCACGACATTAAGAAGCTCGGCCTTGCCAAAAAGTATTGCCGCAGGGTTTGCTTGTTAAAAGAATTAACAAACGGAATGATTTAATTTTATTTTTTCCTTGACAGCCGAAAGGCTTTATGGTAGATAGGCGAGTATGCTAAGCGAACAATACAGTTTAATCCACAATTTAATGGGGTGTTTGAACACATCAGAAATGCTGTGTTGTTCCTTAGCAGGAGAACACCCCACCTTTTATTATGGCTACTGAAATGACAATCCGGTTTACATTGGCCGAGAAATGGCAGGATAAATGGTTTAGAAGTCTATCGCCTGCGGAAAAACTGCTATTTCTCTATATCATTGACAACTGCAATATTGCAGGTATTTGGGAAATTGACACTGAATTAGCATCTTTTGTAATTGGAATGACAATAGAAGAAACTCAAAAAGCACTCGAAAAGATTAAGGAAAAAACCGAACCACTTAACGAAACGCACCTATGGATAAGAAATTTTTTAAAGCACCAACGCAACCTACCTTTAAAGATAAATAATGCGGCTCACGTTGCCGTAATAAATATTCTTCTGGAATATAAAGACTGTTCAAATAACATCTTACGACTATTAGACACAGAAGATATAAGAGAGGCTACAAGGGGCTATACAAGCCCCTGTATAAGCCCCTTAAACAGCCCCCATAGTATAAGTAATAGTAAAAGTACCAGTAAAAGTAAAGGTAACAGTAACAGTAAATTTGTGCCTCCAACATTTTTAGAAGTTAAAGAGTATATCGAGTCTAACCCTGAATTATCAAACGTGAACGCCGAAACCTTTTTTAAGGGATTTAATGATTCTGGGTGGGTCGATACGCAGGGCAAGCCTGTTAAAAACTGGAAACTAAAGTTGAGAACTTGGAGTAGTTATGGGCAAAGAAGCAGACCAAATACTGACGAACGTGCAAAGCCTGCGGGAAATTATATCCGCTGAGTATTGCGAGAAGTGCAAGGTTCGGATTAAAGATTCTGGCCGGAAGTGGTGCAAGCGGTGTCAGGATAGATACCACAGATATTTAACATCTAATCAGACAAAGGAAAAAATTATTCTGTCGCAGGTTAGCGAGCGATATATCGGGGCAAATTTAGAGCATCTAAGCAGAGAAGCTAAAGTCGTTGTAATTGATACAGACATATTCCTTTACGGCGGTGTCGGGACTGGCAAGACCTACGCTATGGCAGCAATGATAAGAGAGGGCGTGTATCAGGGGTTAGACTGCAAGAAAATCAGCCTTGATGAGTTCTGCGTACAGATTAGAAGCTGTTACGCCCCAATGTCCAAGCAAACCGAATGGGATTATATTAAGCCCTTAATTGACTGCGATATTCTGTTTATTGACGATTTGGGGTTGCGGACGAAAGATGAGTCGGACTTTGCGTATGTAACGCTTTATATTTTATTAAATAAACGGCAGGAAATGATGTTGCCGACAGTAATCAGTAGCAATAAGAACCTTGAGCAGATTGAAAAGAGTTTTGATAGCCGGATAGCCAGTAGATTGAAGCTGGCGAAAGTAATCAAGTTTGAAGGCAAGGACAGGCGTGAACAGAGTGCAGAAAGAAAGTAGAAGGTTGGTGAGTTATGGATAAACAAATCGAAGAAGTATTAGACCGCAATGCCAAACTGCAAAACGCCTTAGAAGGTATGTGTTTTCAGTTTGCAGGCTGGGATGATAAATATGGCGGATATACTACTATGGGATTGTCTGCCCTTGAAGAAGCCTTTGATGTCTTAGGTTGGAACGACCCTCACGTTTATCTTGCCGCAACCTGTCAATGGCCGAATTGCAAAAAACAAAGAACCAGTGGAATACCAACTTCTAATGGCTATATGCTTGTGTGCGGTGAACATTTTAGAGCCTTAGACCTCAAGGAGAACCCTAATGGCAAAGAGTGCGTTTGAAAAATGGGAAAAGAAAATAGGCCACATAGCTTTGTATGGCAGAAACAGAGACGAATATTTGTTTAACGAAGGCCGCGAAACAGGCCAATTAGAGAGCTTGCAAGGGGCGTTAAGCAAATGTCAAGCAACCAAGTTAGCAGGGGATTATTATTTAACAAGGGTAATTTCAGAAGAAACTATCGAGGCTGAGATTAAGAGAATAAAAGGGAGTTAAGATGAGCAGAGCAATTTCCCGAAGATTTACAATTACAGGAAAACCTTTAAGGACAGAGCAATGAACATAATAATAGGCATTGACCCCGGTACAACAAAATCAGCTTGGGTTATTTATGACGGCGAATCCAAGAAGATTCTTAGCAAAAGAATTGATTGCAATACTGATTTGTTGGCGCAGCTATATAACATTGAAACCGATAGAAGAGTATTTGTCTTTGAGTGGATTGAAAGTTATGGTATGCCGGTCGGCAAGGAAGTCTTTGAAACTATCTGGTGGATAGGTAGATTCTGGGAAGCTCTCGGCGATGTTCAGAAGGAAAGGATTTATCGCAGCGATATTAAAACTCACTTATGCGGCTCTCGAAGGGCAAAAGATTCTAATATCAGGCAAGCGTTGTTAGATAAATTCCAAGGTTCGGGCGGCGGTAAATGTCCGCAAGTAGGAACAAAAAAGAAGCCGGGGCCTTTATACGGTATAAGCAAGGATTTATGGTCGGCAGTAGCAATAGCGGTAACGTATTGGGAGAAACGTAAATATGAAATCTGTTGAGCAAATTAAGAGTCAACTAAAAGGTACTATCGAGCGAGAAGGTGAAGATGGATTGACAGGCATTTTTTATACCCAAGGAATCGGCTTTGGGTATGTTTTCAGTTATGGCGGAGATTGGGAACACGCAAGTATATCAATCCTTTATAATCGAGGAACACCAAAGAGACTATTCCGATGTCCTACTTGGGAAGAAATGTGTATGTTCAAAGAAATCTTCTGGCGTGATGATGAGGTTGTAATGCAACTTCATCCGGCTAAAAAAGATTATGTAAATAATGTTAATAATTGCCTGCATTTGTGGCGGCCAATGAAAGAAAGTATTCCACTACCACCTAAAATTTTTGTTTAAGAAAGGAAATCGTATGGCAAGGAAGTTTATCATAATGTCGAAGAAAGAGTATGAGAAGGGCTTTATTCCGGCCTTTGTTAAGACGGTTGATGATAAACCCTTGACAAACGCTCAATTAGAGGCTTTGTGGGAAGATAAGACAGGCCATAAAACGTCAAATAAGGCCGTTTGCAGGGGCAAGGCTGCGTCAAAAGGTGTTAAGGGTAGTAAGTTAGCCTCAAAGCCAAGAAAGGGCAAGAAATAACGAGTTTATTAACAAACATTATTTAAGGAGAACGTAGTATGCAGGACAAAGTATTTTGGCTGAAAATTATTATTAGGATTTTACGGAAGCTATTCAATTTGCCAGAGCCGCCGGTCGAAACCGAGACGGACACCGTAGCAAACCTAAAGGCGCAGGCTGTGTCAATTCTGGCGTTATCCAAACCAAAGATGGGTTCGGCAGAATTTCAGTTACTAATGCTCTTAATCCAGTTGTTAAGGGAATGGCTATTAGCCAAAGAGCAGACAGCCGCACCGGAAATGGCTAAGTCAATAACGCATTGGTTGCCAAGCGATGCCGACATAGCCGAAAGATTTGCAGTTATGAAAGCGTTAGTCGAAATAATCCCAGACGAAGAACAGCCACAGTCCCAGACACAGACTGACACGGTGTAAGAGTTGCACGGAAGCAAAAGCCCTGCTCGTCCCGTGATGGCGGGCAGGGTGGGAATAATACATAAGATAACAGGAAAATAAAATGATTACATTATCTAACGGACAAAAGGTAGGACTGGGCAGAAAACCTGACGTGCGGACAGAAGATGATTATACCGAGCAAACTGTTATACCAAAAAAAGTTTCTGTGCCGGATATGCTTTCCAAGTTTAAACTGCCATTCGGTAAGTCTATTCCTACTAAGACAAAGAATAGGGTCTATTGCCCTCCGATAGTCAACCAAAGAGAGTTAGGCTCTTGTACCGGACGGACGATGTATTACGACACGGGGTATTTCATTAAGCGGACAAAAGGCAAAGACTTCCACGCTTCGGCACTTTTTAATTATAAATGTTCCCGATGGCTGTTGAATCTCACGGGTGATACAGGCTCGACAGGCTCGGCCTCAAGGGACGCACAAAGGAAATTCGGGGCACTTGAACTAAAATACCACCACGACAATAACAACCGGTTTGACGAGGAATTAACAGCTATGCAGTTGGCCGTAGCGGATAACTATGAATCCCTAAAATGGTTTAGGCTTGACCCGCCTAAAATAAACCGCCAATCCCTGCTTCAAAAGGCTAAAGAGTATATTGCGGACGGCATACCAGTCGCAGCGGCCATACAGATAAGGTCGTCTATGGAGTTGGGGGATAGCCCCGGCGCAATACCAGTACCATTGCCGTCTGACACATTACTTGGCCTGCACGAAGTTTCCTTGATGGACTATGACGATAATAAGGTAATCTGCAACACCAAGACAAATGTTCATACAAAAGGTGCTTTCATATTCCCGAATAGCTGGGGAGAGGAATGGGGCGATGATGGTTGGGGCTGTATATCCTATCACGCTTTATTGCAGAAGTGGATTGACGATTTAACGGTAATGCTCCAGATGGAGTATGCAGAGAGCGATAATTTCGGGTGTTAAAGGAACGAAGGTTAAAGTAATGAACTGGCAGACCCAATTTAATAGCGGCGAGGTAGTTTACAGGGACGATAGCGGAATGGTTATCTGCG
Organism: Fidelibacterota bacterium; assembly: GCA_023229045.1. Classification (GTDB taxonomy): domain Bacteria; phylum Fidelibacterota; class UBA2242; order UBA2242; family UBA2242; genus JAGNGI01. The sequence goes on along the minus strand of JALOAB010000002.1, from coordinate 34,345 downwards.
GCAATGCTCTGGACGTATTAAGGGGCTTTCCTGATAATTCTATATCCTGCGTAGTTACCAGTCCGCCGTACTGGGGATTAAGAGATTATGGCATTGACGGCCAGATAGGATTAGAAAAAACACCGGAGGAATACGTCAATAATCTGGTCAATGTTTTCAGGGAAGTTAAAAGGGTTCTGAAAAAAGAAGGAACGCTGTGGCTGAATTTAGGGGATAGCTATGCCACACAACACGCCGTTGGCACTAAAGATGATGACACTGGTTGGAAACACGGCAAACTTAGCAAAGGGTATCAAGCAAGAACAGGTTGCCCGATGGGACTCAAACCTAAAGACCTCTGTGGTATTCCTTGGGCTGTGGCAAAGGCATTACAACAACCATATTATATTGGCAAGATTAAAAATGAGGCCGACAGAATATGGTTGGCAGCAATGATAGATGGTGAAGGGTGTATGTTTATCCATAAGCGAAAGACAGGCCAAAGCAATGGACAAGGATATATCAGAAGAAATGATAGTTATGGGGCTGGTCTTGAGGTCGCAAATACACACGAATCTATTGTGAAACGATGTTTAGTAATAACAGGTATGGGTAGTATATGTTGTGTTGAACGAGAAACTAAATTAAAGAAACGCAACATACCTCTGTATAGATGGAACTTACGGTCAAATCAATGCAGAGAAGTTGTTCAAGAGATATATCCTTATCTTGTTGGCAAAAAACAAGAAGCCAGATTACTCTTGGGGTGTCCATCGTCAGGAGATAAAGCCGAAAAAGCCCACCAATCTTTAATGGCACTACATAACGGACAGCAAGCCATTATTGATTTTGATGAACCCAAAACAATGTACGAACAAGGATATTGGTTACGACAAGACATAATATGGTCAAAAAACAATCCTATGCCGGAAAGTGTTACGGATAGATGCACCAAGTCTCACGAGTATATTTTCCTACTGTCTAAGTCGGCTAAGTATTTTTATGACCACGAGGCCATAAAAGAAGATTCTGTTGATGAGGAAAGCTATTCAGGTAGAAGATTTCGGGGTCGGGTTGCAATTTACGGTTCCGGTGCAATTCCCAACGCTGATGGCAACACAATTCATTCTGGCAATAATGAGATACTTGGCAAAACTTACGAAAAGCGCAACCGCCGTTCAGTCTGGAATATAGCTGTTGATACTGGCAATGGTGTACATTTTGCTGTATATCCAGAAGAATTAGTAACGCCCTGCATTTTAGCGGGCTGCCCGAAAGATGGAATTGTTTTAGATTGCTTCGGGGGAAGTTGCACCACAGGTAAGGTAGCAGCTCAGTTAGGCCGAAAGTATGTCTGCATAGAATTAAACCCAAAGTATATAACCGATGTTGCGTCCACAAGGCTAACCGAAGTATCTACCGGCGTACCAGTAAAGGAACAGCGTCAGGGCCAGAAGGCTCTGTTTGAGGTGAAGTAATGACAACGGAAAAGGATTTACGGTTGCATATTATAAAGTGGCTTGCTGACCAAGGTCTTGAAGTTGCCCACGAATGTTGGTCGATGAATAACTGTGATGTAGTCGGCTTTGAGTTTTACCCACAAACAAGCAGGCGCATACCTAAGCTTGCGCGTGTATTTGCCATTGAGTTGAAAATCAGGGACTTTCAAGGTGTGCTTATGCAATGCCGCAATCACCGAAGATACGCAAATCAAGTTTACGCAGCAATGCCAAAAGTCATAGTCGATAAAATAAAACTCGAAACTTGTTATAAATTTATGGAACAGGGCATTGGCTTATTGAGCGTGGCTGATAACGGCATAGTCGAGATTAGGGAATCATCATTAAATTATGCCCCTTATTTTAACAGAAATAAAAAGGCGTTATGGCGTTGGCACAAGAAAAACCAGAAGGCGTTATTTGAAAGGTGAAAGAATGAAAGTATATATAGCTTCATCTTGGAAAAACTGTGATATTTGTATGGATATAGCAAAGACAATTCGCCAGTGGGGACACGAAGTTGATTTGTTTTGTGATGATAGTACTGGTCGGTTTGTGTTTCACTGGTCAGAACTCGATAGCCCTGAAAATATAGACGCTATCAAAATGGTAAACAGCGAGCAAGGCAAGAAGGCTTTTGCCGAAGATAAAAAATGGATTGATTGGGCTGATGTTGTCGTAATGGTTTTGCCTTGCAGTAAATCATCACATTTAGAGGGCGGATATGCAGTAGGTAAGGGCAAAAAATTATATATCATCGGCGATTTTCCCAAAGGTGATTTTGATGTTATGTATGGATTTTCAGACGCTTTAATCAGATGGTCAGATTTTGAAACCTTGAAAGAGTTATTAGAAAAAGGTTATATCGAATTTTGAATCAGCGTAATCAGCGATTAAAGGTAAACCAATGAAGCCCTCTGTAACAATCACAATAGTAATAGCCGCTGCGATAACCATAATAGCCATAACAGCTTTATTCAAATTCCAGAGTGTCAACGTAAAGCACTCTGTTGAGGTTGATGTAATAGGACGGCAGTGGCTTAATAAGGAGACTGACAAATGAAAATAAGGGTATTATTCTATAAAGCCAAAGTTGACGGCAAACTACTCGATGATGCCATAAGTATCTATACAGGGGTATTGCCCTGTAATTGGGGCACAGAAGGTTACAGCCACGTTGAAGTATGGTGGCCGGACGACTACGGTAGTTTTGAAATTGTGAGCGATTCAGGTAATGCGTACTATGTCGGCGAATGTTTCTCATCTACGACAAGAGGGCAATGGAAGGGCGTTAGGGTAGCCCCTACCGATGAAGTCCTAAAGCACCCTGACCGATGGGACTGTCTGGAAATGGAAGTAGAAGATGATTTGTTCTATAAGGCCAAAGATACGATTTGGTCGGAAATCGGCAAACCCTACGACCATAAAGGCATATTCGGTTTCTTCTGGCCTTGGCCGGTTCAGGATAAGAATAAATGGTACTGCTCAGAAATAGTCGCTTTCTTCCTGTTCCTTGTCAAAAAATTACTTAAGCGCGAAGTAAGAATATCGCCGAGAAGGTTAAGTAAACTATTAAGAAACCGTTATATAATAAAACCGTTAGTGAGTTTCAAATGAGAACCGTGCTGTGTGAAAAATGTGGTAAGCTTCACGAGGGATATACCTGCAAGACTCGACACAGAAAAGGCCATAGAAAAATATCTAAACCTAAAGGCAAATTTGATGCCTGTGATGTTTGTGATGAATGTGGGGAAAAAGCAATCGTTATCTGTAATTTTCGCGGGAATATTTTCAAGGACAAAAGAATATGTTATGGCTGTGCTGAAAAGCTGATTAGAATGTTAAAAGATTGGAGTCAAATCAGATGACCCCCAAATGCCAAGACTGTATCTGCCGATTAGACGGCGTATGCCGGAACGAATTAAGCCCGTATTTTAATCAGCCGAGAACTGACGAGGACGAGGCTTGTAATAAGAAGTTTTATTTAAGTAATTCAACAGTTTTTAAGGAACAGGAAAATGAACGATAGCGTAAAGCAGGCGATAGAAAAACTTGAGCAAATTAGTAGTAACGAACGACTTTATATGGCTGACCAAAAAAGACTGTCAGAAGCCCTTGCCCTTCTCAAGCAAGAACAACCCCCTTCGGATTCAGAGCAGGGAGAGTTTACGAAAAGGGTCAGAGCCGAGCTGTTTTACAAAAGAGAGTTAGAAGGTTTTGTGTCTCCCTTCAACAAAGATTTAATACAAGCCTGCGACATCATCGACCACCTGACCGAAGAGATTACAGAAACAAAACGGAAAGATGATTTATATATCAAGCATCTTGAGTCTCATTATAAAGGAGCTAAACATTTGGTTGGAAAATACCAAGATATTTTAAAACCTCTTTGCTCCTTGTTAGGCGTTAATGATATATTTTTATGCAGCGGCTCAAACTGCGTACTTGATAAAGCAAAAGAAGAGATAGTGTGCAAAATACAATGCCAACAGCAGCGTATTCAGCAGCTTGAGGCTGAGAACGAGGGTTTAAGAAAAAGCTGTTTTCAAGCGGGGGATATAACTGGAAGATTGCAGGAAGAAAACAAGAAGTTACAGGCCGAGCTTGCCGAATTTCGAGCCTACAATGAGGGCGACAATGCTATTGTAGTTATCGAGTAGCTTGAAAAAGAGCTTGCTACCTATAAGGCTGGCAACGTACCTGTAACGCAGATTATAGCGGATAACGAAGCAATGGCCTTACAGATTGAACAACTTAAAGACGAGCTTGAGCAAGCAAAGAAAGCCCCCAAATGACTGACGAACACTATCCGGTAAGAAATATCCTCAACAGAGAACGCAGTTCAGATAAGGGCAAAGGTACTAACCCCGATAACGACTGCACGCTTCCCAGAGAAGTTAGTACGCCAACATCAAGACTGGCAGATGAGCTTATCGGGCGGGCAAATAGACTATTAAAAAAAGCCACCCATTGAGAGTGGCTTCGGAGGGAAGAAGAGAAAAGAAAATGACTTAGTATCTTGACCTTGCACCATCACGCCTGCCGCGTTGAAATTCCCCATTACCTTGACTAATAAATTCTCCTTCTGCATAAGTACAGGGGAACATATTTACATAGGATGGTTCGCCAACAATACCCGTTATCGTGGTATTGTTTATCGCCCCAATTGACGAATCAGTTACAGTAAAAGTTTTACCGCCTATAACAATTTCAGCCGCAGCACTTTCTGAACTGCTCGTAAATGTAATCTTGAATATATTCTGAGGCTGCCAAACAGCTACAGCGGATTCAGCGGCGGTTTTTATATCTCCGGCGATTGTACGCTGAAGTTTGAATTTACCGTCTGTAGGGCTGTAGTATAACGATATGTAATTATCCGAATCTTTGTACCAAGTTTTTATGTACCTATTACCACTGCCCGCATAGTTTGCACTGCTGGATAGCGGTTTGACGTAGAACGAGTCGCTACAACTTGAAAGGGTATTATAGCTATAACTTAGCCTGTCTGCTGCTGCTGTGACAGGCGAGGCGACATCATTGTTCACCCACAACCTATGCGGAGCAAGGACTATCATCGGATTGTCAAGAAATATTTGAGCAGCGGTACTGCCTTGTTTAATTGTAAAATACATCCTCACACCATTCCAGTCAGCAGAACTTATTGTAAACGGCAAAGTCTCAAAACTTCGGAACTCTTTATCGAGTCTTGCCGTCTGTGTTGTACTTGATACCTTAGTCCAAGTCGAAGCCCCTGTCCTTCTTGCCCATGTTATATCCACATCGACAGGGGTATTTGCTTTTAATCTTGCCCTGCCAATAAACGTCTGGCCGTTAGTTGCATCAACAATAGGCGAAGTGAAATCGAGGTTCGCTGGGTTAGAATCACCGCCGGTAACTTTTAACGCCCCTGCCCCCAAGTATATATCCGTTGCCGTACTTGTTTCTCTTGCTACTGTTAATGACGATGCCGTACTCCAGTTATATGGTGAAGTGCCGGTATCAATAGTAGAATTGGCAATGGATAAGAATAGATTAGACGTTTCTGGCATTACTACAATGCCATTAGCCTCTGTTATTTCTGCGGGACTAATGACAAAATGCTGAAACGAAGATGACATTGCCTTAAAATGTAATTTGTCATTTCCGTTAGAGTCTGGTATAACACCGGCGAAATGGAACATTCCATTAGTATTGTCGGCTTCTGCAAACTGGTGATAGACAGTCCAATTCTCACCGTCAGGAGATACCCTAATACACGGATAGCGATTGCTACCGGAATCATCATATCCGCCAGAATACCATATATCGTCAACTTTGCAGATTGTCCAAGCATAGGTTTTAACGCTGGACAAATCTGAAAAGATATTGCCGTGCCTGCCATACTCGCCGGTTACTATATTAATCCACCCGCTTGTATAATAACCGTCATCTGCAAAGTACATAATGTTAGGGTCGCCGTCATCATATAAAGCGACCGGTTGGGCGTAAAAATTTCCTGTTACTGTATTTGGTATCTGCTGCCAAGTAACTCCGTCATCATCAGAATACAAAGCGAGTCTATTAGTATTGCCATCACCTGAGAACGCTACGAACCGGCTTGACCCGCTATGATAACCCACAACGTGCCAGTGATTAACACCGCCAGCCACATAGTCATTAGCATCGACTACGGTGTCCCAAGTCGCCCCGCTATCGGCAGAACGAAATATATATCTCCCGCCGTTTACATCAGCCGGAACTTTGGCGTACTCGCATATCAAAACAGTATTGTCATTTGAAGTAATTGACCAGTCCAGAACAGTAGCCTTTGTAGTTGCTCCGAAATCTATTTCATTACCGTCAAAAACAAGTTCGCCTGTGGCCACAGAAGCCTTGTAAATTTTTGTCGATGAACCGGCAGAATTTTTTACAGCAATTAGGCCGCCGTTAGCCATAACGTGAAGTCCGTTAATTGTAGGACTGGTATTGATTGCCGTCCAAGTATAACCATCTTCCGAAGAATACAAATACCCGTTTGAGCCTACCCCATACATTATTTCGTCATATACACCTTGCGGCCAGACTGTTACGCCTGCCCCGCCTTCACTGGTTCTAAATTGACCGTCTGTGGCAGATGGAATGTACATCTTCTCAATTCGAGGTGCATTAATATCATATAAAGTTTTGCCAAGATAGGCAGTTGTGCTTCGTGTAAAAGATACTCCGAAAGAGGCAGTTGCCAGCATCAAAACAAAAACCAAAATCATTTTCTTGGTCATTTCAATATTCCTTTTCATATAACACGGTTATTTCTGTCTGAGATAGTGCTTTGTTAAAAAGCATAAACTCATCCATCATTCCTGTCGAACCACCGTCAAAGCCGTCCAAACTATCTCCGACTCTAAAAGTTTTATCTACTATCACAAATTCGGGCATATAAACATTTTTGGTTTGTTCGGCTATTTTTATACCATTAAAATAAACCTTCATTACGGCGTGAACGCCGTCTATGTTCCTGACGGTCATTGTAACCATATTCCACTTAATAGGAATGTTGACCTCAGTTTCTAATACTATCGGGTCAAAAGTATGAGCTTTGTAATAAGCATAAACCAAAGAATACTCATTAATTTTATGTACTGATAATTCAACTTGATTCAATGCCGTCGCCTGAATAAAAACAATGCCATTAATTACATAAGATTCATTAACCAAAAGCCAATAGCTAATGCTAAAACTATCTTTAAACACCGACTCAAAAGATTGAACAGTATCAAACCAGTCATTATCAAACTGAAATGCCCCGCCGACTTCACCATCGACCGACATTAAATTTGTGTTCCTAATAGATGTTCCGTGATAACCATTACCACTACTATCAAGAACGGTAGTATTTGGCTCATTGCAGTCCATCTTATACCAAACTACTAAATTAGGCTCTAAGTCTGACCAGTTAACATCTGAAACAATACTCGGATTATACCTGTCCCGATAGCTGTCAGAGTATCGCTCTCGGCTTCGATTTGCACAAGACAAGGCAACTACTACCAAAATCAGAAACATAATAAGTTTGTTAAGCATTGTCGTCGTCAATTTCCTTTTTAATAGATTCCGCTTCGTTTTCGAGCCTGCTAATTTCGCTATCCAGTTCCGTAACTAAGTAACTTTTATCGCTTTTCAGTGTTTCTTTAAGCGTGTCAACGCAGCTCTGTAAGGTATTTGCTACACCGCAAAGCCTTAAAGCAAACCAGTTTATTCTCCGACAGTCCATATAAATCTCCATAAATCTTTAGCTAAATAGAAAGCAAAGAGAATACCCTGTGCAATAACAGCCCTTGCCAACCATTTTTTGTGGTCTTTTTTCTCTTCGTGGGCTTCGACCAGTACATCTATTTTCTTGCCAGCCGGACATTCAAGGGCGTGAAGCTTAATGTCTTTTGCCCATTCCTTTTTGGCTTTGTCAATTACATTGTCAGCCGTTTCATTTGCCGTTAGCTTCACGAGTTGCTCAATTTCTTTGTCTGTCATACAACATTCCTTTGTTCTTAGTGAGTATATCTTTCGTTATGTTCGGGGCAGTTGCCCATTAGTTAGTCCTTTTTTAAATTCTTTTTCTTTTACCAAATTCAGATTTTTTCTCATATGGCTCATAAGTTTGCAACCCCATACCCAATAACGTCAAAATTGACAATGAAACATTAGTCGGCATACCTTCTTCTTTCATAACATCCCAAATATCGCCATAGGTCATAGGGTATAAAAGTTGCGTAGTTGTATTTAATAATGTTATTTCTTCGCCTAAATAAGTCTCCCTTGTTATCAAGTTCATCATAAAGCCGAACTGAGGGGATAACTTGCTTCTTAGGAATTTGACAAGAACGGATTCTATGTCCTGACCGCCGTATTTCTTTTCTTTGCCGTATAAAGCGACAATTTCACCTTTTCCTGTCTTTGTTTTTCCACTTAATAATCTGGACATCAGGGTTATAACTTGGGCGTGCCCCATCATTACATCTAACCTTCTATTCCCAAACTTGAGTTTTCCGAAGTTTGTTGAACGAGGGTCATCTTCAATATCAGCACCAACTAACATTCCTAATCCAAAGACAGTAGCAAGGCCAAGACCTAACCTGATATACTCTTTAGCTACCATTGTCCTGACTCGTAACGAGCCTTTTCCTGCACTATGCCACAATGGTTGTCCAGTCAACATCTGGAATCGGCTTGCGACATATCTGGCCGAAAAGAAAAGCCTGTTAAAGGCTAACGCCGCAGGCTCAAGGCTTATAGAACCGATGCCTAATTTACCCCTGCCGGTCATTACGTTAATATAGTTAGCCCAAACTTCCATCTCTCCTTGTGTCATAGATTGGGTTCGGCCTAATGTCTGATAACCCATATCAAACATATCCGCCCGCATCGTATTGAAGAAGCTGATAGCTGCTCGGTTAAAATTGCGCATAACCGGCATTTTGTCTATCCAGTAGTTCATAATAACTTCTTCAGCACGGGTCAAAGACATACCTTCGTGAAGAAGCACTAATCCAGACTTATTGTAATTAGGGGCGTTTTCTCTTGAGAAAATATCTTTATTGACATCGTAAAAACCTTTAGCAGAAGCAAAACTTTTAAAAGCGTTTACCATTGCTATTGACCACTTAAAGGGGTGCGTCATTGCATAAACCCCGCCCTGCCTAAGTGCGAAAGAAAACTCACCTGTCGTCATTACCAATCTTACTAAATCCCATCCTGCGCCTACTTTGCCCCACAAAGTCAAGGGCTTGAGGTTTCGTATCTCGTCTTGAATTTCTTTTTTAAGTAAATCCCTTTGGTAAATCAATTTGTCTAATTCTTCGCTTTCAGCCAGCGGTGGTTTGGGTTTGGGTAGAATATCGCCTGTTTTAAGTTTCTGTTCTAAATCAGCAATACTCTTTTCAATTCTCTTTTTTCTGGCAGGCTCACTGCGGTTAAGCTCTTTTCTAAGGTCGTAAATAATTGATTTGAGCATTTGAACTGATTCCGAACCTGCTATATCTCTGGTCTTAGTCTTGGGTAACGTTCCTGATTCCAAGTGGGACTGCAAAATCTCAATTTTATCCTGAAGTTTCTGCTCTAATTTAGATTCAGTAATTTGCTTTTTAAGGCTGTCTATTTCGTCTTTAATCTGCTGGACTTCATCGTGCAACCTTCCTTCTCGATGTTCCATCTGAATTTCACCGGATTCTATCTGGCCAACCAGTTCAGTTAGTTCCTGACCTAATTTTTTCTTCATAGCAGGGTCACTTGTTTCCAGCCATTTACGAAGATTATCTCTTGTCGCCCGAAGCTGCTCTATTTTCATTGGGGCTGGTTTTTTGCTCTTTTTGGCAGGTAGTTCGCCAGTTTCTAAGAACTTATTCAATTCGCTGATTTTATCTTTTGTGTTCTTCTCTATTTTCGGCTCGTTATAAATAGCTGTCAGTTTCTTCTGAATGTCGGCAGTGACCTTTTTTCTGGATTCTTGAACCTCTAAGAATGCCTGTGAAATACCTTCTCTCGACAATTCAGGGAAAAGTTTCAGCATTTCCATAACCATATCATCGAAGGTTTTAATATCTTCTCTGGTAGCAAGGTTCATACCTATCTGGACGATATTTTCAGCTAATTCAGTGCAGTCAGCCATTAGTTTAAACATCCTTCTTTGATTAACTGTTTCGTCCTCGATACAAGCGAATCCAACTCCAAATCAATTTCAGACCTGTTCATTTTTGCGTACCTACTGATACTGCCCTCTTTTATAATTCGCTTTACCTGTTTTTCGTTAATCTGTTTTTCTCTCTGCGCTATTAGTTTCTCCCTGACATCAAGGGCTTTGGCTCTTTCTTCGAGTGCGGCAGTTTCTTTTTCTGTCAGTTCTCGACCCTTACTCTTTTTAGCCCTATTCTTCAGGGATAGTAAGTCGAAATCCTGATTGATGGTTAGTTTCTGTGAGGCTAACGCCCTGCCTTTTTCAGTGCCGCTTTTATAAATAGCTTGCGTAAGAGCGTCAAATTCCTTCTCAACAGCGTCTATTTGTGTAGCTTTTGAATTAATATCCGCCTTTTCTGTTAACTTATCCATCTCTTGCATTAAACTTTTATGCTCTCTTTTTAACTGTGCTGCTTTCATTACCAAGCCTGCTGTTTCGACATCATTTAACGGTCTCGGATTAGCATTTATCTCAGCAGCTATTCTCAAAGCCGAGCTTATAATATTGCGGTCTTTGGCCTGTTGAAGCGATACCTGCCAAGCCTTACGTTCTGCTGAAGCAATGCCATCAAGCCCCAAAGACGCTCTATCTTCCTGTAAATCAGCCTGTCTTGCCGATGTTTTAGTGGGGTCTATTCCTTGCGATATAATCTGTTTCGCAATTTCATCAACTTCTTTACTGGTATTAGCTGTTTCAATGGTTACTGGTTTTGTAATTTCAGGCTCTTTTGGTCTTTCCGCAGGCTTCTCTGTGGGGGGCTGGGAAGGTGGCTGCTTACCTTCTGTGTCTGCGGTAATATCCTCAATAACTTCCGCAGATGGTGTCGGCTCAAGTTGTTCCTTCTGGTCGAATTGCGTAGAGTCAAAATCAGACTTTTCTCGGCCTAATTCGGCAACCTGACTCAAAGCAAACTGTCCAGCCATAGGAACAGACAGTACGCCTATCTCAACGCCAATGTTATGTATATCCTGCAAGAGTCCGGTCTTTAGCCGGTCTATCATTGAAGCATCTTTGCCCAATCCAAAGTCATCTACCTCAGTTACAGCCCTTAGAATTGTACCGATTCTTTCCTCGCCGATTTCACCTAAGATATTAGAATAGCCGCCCTTAGAGAACAGTTTTCTGGCAAATTCACCTTTAGTGCCTCCAGTAGCTGCAATCCAAGCCTTTTCAAGGGCAGGAACGACTTTAGAGCCAAATGGTAGTTTGCCCAACACCACGCCGCCAGCCGTAGTTAGTCCCTCGCCCGCCGATTCAGATGCTGCCTCAATAACCGTATCACCCCACGCAACCAAAGCCGACATTGCCCAGCCTTCTTCTTCTCTAAGACCTAAAACAACGTCTAACTGTCTTTGTGACATTTTTTCTAAGACTTGATGACCTAATCCGGCAGAACGGGTAACGCCGCCTGCGCTTATCTGAGCAGACCACATAGCCATTTTACCTACCGTTGTCTTAGCGTAAGCACCTAATATTTTTTCTCCGGCTTTTCTTGCAGCGTCATCACCTAAAGAGGCCAGTCCGCCAGTAGCCCAAAACTCGATTGCCCAAGTCGGCAAGACTGATACACCCGTAGCAATCTTGTTCATAACTGTTTTATCAGTTGATATATACTTCAAATAGGCCGATATTACTTTTTCGTCCTGCTGTTTAAACTGCTCTATAAATTTTTCTTTGTCCCCGAACATCTCATCTAATTTTTCCTGAGGCAGACGAGTTTGAGCATCTTGATATTCATACCAATACGCTTCTTCGTATCGACTTGGATTTTTTAATCTTTGGGCTGTATCTATCATTTCACTGTGTTCATAAAGACCATAAAGACCGCCGTAAAACGGTACTTTTTTCTGTAATCCACTTGATGTTGCCCACTCCCTTTTTAGCGCGTCAAAAACGTCAAGAGGTAAATTGTTTTCTACCGCAAAATCAAAATCTCGATTCGCTCGCTCTAAGACATTTTGAGTATTATCCTCGAATCCGGTTTCCGGCTCGGCAATTTTGGCTTCCGATAAATATTTTGGTAATTTTACAGAATAATAACGGCCATTATCAGCTTTAATAACGGTATTGCCAAGTTTGACTTCTTCTTCAACCATTTGATTCCAAGTCGGGTGATTTTTACCTTTAAGAACCATACCTGTTCGGGGGTCGATAGAACCCCAATGTTTAGTCTTTTCGTCAGCTATATTGCCAGAGTCAATCGCAGCCTGATAGTCATAACCATCACTTTCAGGGTCGAATCTTTCTAACGTAATTGCTTCTGTATGGTATCTCATTTATACCTGTCTATGCCAAATTCTGATTCCCATTTTTCAATTTGTTTTTTGTCTATGGGCTGTTCAGAAGGTTTTACTATCGGTTGTTCGGGGCTTAACATCCACGTCCTGACTGTTTCTTCGTCATTTTGTATATCCCTAATACCTATACTTGTCTTAGAGGGTTTTATCATCCATTGTCCGGTAAGAGCGTCATAAAATCTCGTCCCACCAGCAAGTTTATCGTAATCTTCGTCATTAGTAATGTATAAGGGGTCTGCTTTTTTAGGTGCAATAATAGGCTCTCTCGGTAATGTTTCAGGTGTTTCAATAGCAACGCCAATTTCCCTCATTTTAGAGTACATAGTCTTACCGTCAGGATATTTACCGTCTTTACTTTCATTTTCGAGCCAGCTTATAAACGCCGCATTTTTTTCACCAAGTAACTGCTCCTCTTTATCCGTCAAAAAATCACGCCCCAAAATACCAATTCCCTTATGGTAATAATAGCTTTCTGCTGATTTCGTAATGCCTTTTACCATTACGGTTATATGCTTAGGATAGGGATTTTCAATTCTTGATATAGCCCACAAATAAGTATCATTATTAATTGTCTTATCAATAAATCTTGCCTTTAATATTTCGTCATAAGCCTGTTTTTTCCCGATAACCTGACTGCTAATCACAGAATCTAACGCCGCCGAATAACCCACTCCGGTAGTTGCTAATGGTGCAGGCTCGGTCGAACCTTTGATAATAGCCTGCCAACCTTCTTTTACGTCCTTATCAAAGCCAGCCGATTCTATGTCATTCATAGATACATCGGTAGTAACAAGCTTGGTCGCAAAATCTTTATAAGCAGACATAGTTTTTTCGTGTTTACTATCTGCGGCTTTCTTAATCCTGCCTTCAACGTAATTATCAAGGTTGTTGCCAAGAGTCTCTTTTTCTTTTGCAGATAAACCAAACAGTTTAACTCCTTCATCAACAACTTGGTATGCCTGCTCTTTAGTGCCACCGTTATCTATTACAGCCTGATAATTAGCCCTAACCGCCTCAATGTCTCTGGCGCGGTTTAGGGTATCTATCTTCACTTTGGCCTTCGCTTTGGCAAGGTCTTTTTCCGGCTGACTTAATGGAGAATCGTCAACCAATTTTTCGACACCTGCGTAATCACCTTCCATTTCAAGCAAGTCGATATTGGCGTTAAGCTGTGTCATCTGCTGCTGCATACCGATAGCGGTAATGTCGTAGTCAGCGTCTTTAATCATTTTCTCTTTATTAGAGGCAATGAAATTCTTAATGTAATTCTTAGTGGCGGGCAAAAATTTATTGTTTGCGCTTATGTCATCAATACCCTTAACCATCTTATCCCGCTCGGCGAACATTTCTTCCGGCGTAGCCTGAGGGTTCTCTTGCAGCCAATTCCTAAAACCTGCCTGAGCAGACTTGACCTGACCGATAAACTGACTCTCCTCGTTAGCCTGACGAGCTTGCAGGTACTTATCGAGTAGGTTTGTTCCTATCGCGCCCATAGTACGAGCAAACTGCTGCTGGCCGCTTTTGTCCGCCAGTTCATAAGGCGGTTTCGGCATTGGCGTAAAGCCTGCTGTTTTTTCGCGCTGAAAGAGTGGTATATCCATTTACGATTTCCAAATATTACCAAAATTATAACCTGTGTCGCTTCTATAAGTCTTACTGCCGGAGAAACCCGTGCCGCCTATCTTTGGCGTTTGAGTGCCATTGCCAGAACGGCTGAATAACCCTGCGTCATACATCTGCGAACCTATTTGTGCACCTGCACCCATTAGGGTACTCATCATAGCCCAATTAGACTGCCGTTTCTGAGACTTGCCATAAGCTTTTTCATACGCAGCCTGCATACGGTAATTACGAGCCATATTCTGGCCTCTCTTTAAGATAAATCCTTTTTCAACTGAAATATCCCTCATTGTCTCGGCTTCTACTACCAACGGTGCGCCGACATTAGACCTTACCCCTGACGCAGCCCACATCACCTTTTGTCTCGAAAGAAGTTTCTGACCTTTTTCTTCCTCAATTCGGGCTTGGTCAGCAGCTTCCTGTTCGGCCATTAAAGCGTTCTCTTGGTCAATCGCAGCTCTCTGCTTGGCTAATTCTTCTTCCTCTTTGCCTTGTTGATAAGAAGAATAAGCAGCAATGCCACCGGCTGTGGCAGCTACCGCAATTAAAGTAATTGAAACAGGGTCATATCTTCTGTGTACCGATTCCCAGAACGGCTGAGATTCTATCGCTTTTCGCCACTGCTGTTTGAAGTATTCGTTCATTCTGTTCGTGTCCAACAAAACATTGTCGGTTCAGGTTCATATCCTAAATGTTTTAAGAAGTTTTCACTAATCTTACTGGTTGCGTATAACCGCCAGATTCCTATGGCATCTCTCATTCTCGGTAACGTCTTTTGAGTTCTTTTAAATAATAGGAATTTATTAGCCCTTATTTCAGGGTTCACGATGAACCAAGCTTCTCCGATTCCCCTGTACCTTATTCCTGTAACACCTATTAGTTTGCCGTCTATATAATGAGATTCGGCTATTCCAGTGTCAATATTCAACTGTGCGACCTTGATTTTATCTTCCAAACTAAGTTTGGCGTACTCAGGGTAGAACTTTTCGTTCTGTTCCATAACAGCAAGGAAATGCTCAATCTTCATCGGCCTTGTATCTAATTCGTTTGTCATTGCGGCGGATAAATCCTCAAATCTAATGATATTGACCGTAAAGTTAATGGCAGAGGTGCATCACTTTCAAGTCTTATAGTGTTCTTCTGTAACGAACCCCAAGGGCATCTTACGCCCATTAATTTATATACAGAGGTATAGAGGTCTTGGACAGTGGCGTTAGGGTCGGTATTCATATCGTTCTCGAAATTAATATTCATTAAAGTCGAATCAGTTCCTACCCCATATTTACAATATCCAGTCTTGTATAAATCAAACCCTAATGTAGTTACCTTCTTATTGTGGGCTTTGTCCTGTTCGTCAAAATACAAAGGAAGCGTCTCGATTACTGAAGTAAAAGGCAGTCCGGCAGTTACACGCCCTGCGTCTCGGTCGATAGTAATCTCTCCAGAAGTTACAACTTCGTTAGGCTCGATAACGCCATCGCCAAGAATGGACAGTCTTAACCCTTCTAAGTGGTCTAACCCGTCAAAGTTATTGCCATCCACGCCGTCATAAGCAAGTCCACAATCAACAAACCAACAGTCGTTAATATCAGTTCCCCAATCTCTCGGCTGAAACTGCTCGATATATCGTCTTGTAACACTGTCGATTTCCCTTGCCACTGTTACCCAAATCTCATCTTCACTTGTTGCGCCCGGTATTCTGGCAATAGACTCGAAATCACCGTCAGTATTATGTATCGCCCAGCCTGTGATAGATTGTTCTCTCTGATATGTCATTGTGGCTATATCACCGTTGTTCTTAACACACCACAAAATAGGCTCAGGTCTCTCCTGAAAAACCAAATCCCTGACTCCGCTTTCGAGAATATTCTCCGATAGTAAGGTCAAGTCAGGTGACATATACTTATCATACTGAAGTGAATACACAAATTCCCTGACCTTCATTGCCCCTCTTTCGATATAAAGCAATGCGTCAGAGGCCAGAACATTCATTAACTTAGAAGAACCTACGCGAGACTGTTCCTGATAGCTCGGACTGGTAGGAGTAACGGGCTTGCCCTGCTCGCCCCATTTACCTACTGAACCTGAAGTTCCTATCATTAAATAATCCCTGCTGCTTACCCACTGGATAGGATTCTGTCCCGGAAGGGCTACGGTAAAGGCATTGTCATCAAGAGCACCTTCTGTAAAATCTTCGTAATTATCTGGATTAGCCTTGCCGAACCATAGAGTCTGCGGGAAAGATTTCGACCCGCCGAAAACGAGTCGTTCCTGATGAGTTTCGACCGTCTTAGGCCAGCCCCTATAATTACTCCAATATCCTTCACTCCAAGTCATAGTCGGGTCTGAATGGACTAATGGTACCAATTCCGTTGCTATTACAGACGTGGGACTGACATAAGAATTTATTCTTATTATTCCGTGATTAGTCTGGTCAGTAATTGTTAGTGTATAATTGCAAGTACCGGAAACGTAGTCGCTTATCTTGACCCTGTAAATCGCTCCAGTTTTTTCTGTCTCGGCAGGATTATCAAAATCCGCGCTATTTAACGGCGTTAGAGCAGATTGCCAAGTTGCACCCCAGTTAGTGCTTCTCTGGAGGGTTACAGTAAAATTAGGCGATGAATTATTCGTTACGAAACTATACCCCCCTGAGAACCAAGGCGTAGTATTGGAAACGTAAGTTCTGTCAGCGTTAATTGCTGCGGCTGCGGCAGTACCTTTTAATATTGACGTTCCTCGTTCCTGATTAATCCGCCAGATAGAGCCAGTGTGTCCTTCGTTAAAAATGTTAGACGATGCGGTATAAACGCCCGATTGCTTCTCGAACATTTCTATTTCCATTACTCCGGTAAGAGCATCGCCCCAGTTGTCATATATCCAGACGCGCCAATACTGATAAGCCGTATCATTATTGAGGTACAGGTCTATGTACTCGGCGTATGTCGTTATGTAATCTACCCAAGCCTCATCACCATTATAACTTTCACACCTTCCAAGCCATCTATTTATAGGAACTTTTACATAAGTCACACCGTCCTTAGATGCCTCGATTTTAATGTACTTCATACACATATCGAGGTTTGACTCATAAACGCAAGGATGAATTTTAATGCGTTTAATTGTTTTTGGAGCACCAAAAATTTGGCCTATCCACTGGTTTTCTTTGCCAGTAGCGCGCCAAGCATTACCAACTACTAAATAAAGATTGTCAAACGCCTCGTCCTTTGTATAACCAGCGGTTTCCGTACTTGCTATGGCATAGTCACCACTTGTAATGTCAGACGCAGCTTCTGGCGGGTCTATGGTTATTGAAGTATCTTTATTCTCGGCCATAAACGGGCCGGTCGAGTAATCGAAATCACTCAACGTCCAGTCTATATGCCCTGCCCTTGCAAGCCTCTGGGGAATATGGTTTCCGTCAACGATATACATTTCGTTGTCTACTTGGGTATATTTTAAGTCCCATATCTCATTGGAATCATAGGGAGTAGTAATCTCATAAGGTACAACCGTATATAACCCCGCTATTTCTGCGGCGGTTAAATTAACATCAAATATGGCTATATTATCAATTCTGCTTGCCCAGTTGTGCTGGCCGTTTTCAGAGCCTACCGTTACATTTGCGGCTGAATTACTCATATTAGTATAGGCTGCGTTGTTATAGGCGGTCGAAGCAACTTCGCTGCCGTCAATAAAGAAGGTGATATGGTCGGCGGCAGTTGCCCCGCCGGTAGCGTCATAAGTTACGGCTATAAAGTGCCAGCCTATATCAATGGCTTCATCGGTCTTGGCATAAGTAGTACTACCAATAACGATGTTTTCTGTTCCTTCTCCGCCATTATATAAAGCAAGCACCTCTCCCGCTGAAAGCTCTTTATTAAATATCATTACGTTATCAATTCTTTTATTCCAAAGACCTGTTATTACCCCAGATGTATCTTCGTGCGCTCCTATCAAAACAGGCGCGGCTGTATTTTCCATTGCGACATAAGTGCCGCTCGACTCTCTGGCATTAGTTTCATTAACGCCGTCAATGTATATTTCCATTCCATTCTGCGCGTTAGTGCCGCCAGTACCATCATAGGTAGCGACAATAAAATGCCAACCCCAACTTGGCGACCAATTAAAATAATTACTATTTGATTGTACTCGCCGATAACCACCTGTACTATTGTCGGAAATGGTGAAATAAATATCACTTAGAGAAGCGTATAAGATATATTCCCTTTTCAATGCACCTGATGTATCGTCGCGCTTGGAAATAATAGTATCCGCAGGATTTTGGGGTACATAAGCCCACGCCGCTAAACTGAAAGCTGAATCAGCCGCTCCGTTTCCAAAGGTATGACTTGCGTGGTCAGCGACATTAACGTAATACTGATTATCTAAATCAAAACTCGTTCCGGTATTGGCAGTCGCGCCAGCAGCCATAAGAACAGCCGTATCAGTAGAAGCAACACCGTCCTGTGTTCCCTGTGAATCTGTTATGGTCGTTCCGCTTGTCTCATTGAGTTTCCACTGCGATACGCAATTACCGCTTAAGTTCGCTATAGCCGTAGAAAGAGTTAATGTTAATTTTCTGTCCTTGTCCATCCAAAGTTTATATTCTTGGGCAACACCATCTTCCCATTTGGCTATTAAAGTTTGTGTTTCGCCTGTATCTGTAACAAAAAACCAACCAGTCAAAGTAAGCGGATTATCACCCGAATCATCGAAAGTAAAATCTGCGTGGTCAGGAACGGCAAAATATCTATCCCCGCCAAGGTTAAAGCAGTCGTTTACATTTCCTACTTCACTTAAATTGCTTGTATAAGTCGTAGCTGTGCCATCGTGCGAACCCATTGCGTCAACAACCGTTGTCGATGGCTCATCATCATTACAAGTCCAGTGAGCAACAGGCGTTAATGCGCCTAAATATTCCGTCCCCTGTCCGGTTAATATCTGGCCGCCAGACCTGAAGAACCGCATATATTCTTCGCCAGCCTCAATTATATATGTATCCTCAGTGGAATATTCAAACGGAATCAGTCTCGTTGGATAATTAGAATCTTTAACCTCACAGATGTATTTAGTCCCAGGCCTTCGAGTTACAGGCCCTTGCGCGGTAACGAACATATTCTCAAGTCTGCGGCAGGAACTTTTGTACTTATCGAAGTCGGTACGAGCTTCCATTAAGGGCGAGACTTGGCCGTTATTGAAGGACGTTAAAGTAGGTGTGTACCGCATTTCATCGGCGGCGATACACAAAACACTTAATAATATTAACAGCCACAGTATTTTACGCATTAGAATTTGCTCTCTGATTAGAACCGTCCTCTTGGTTTGCTTCACCGCGTCCGCCTAAAAAGTTGGGTACGAACTTCGACAGATTATTATATTGAGAGGTATTAAATTTCATTGCCTCTGGGATATTGACCTGCTGATATTCTTGCAAGAGTTTAATTCTTTCGTCCATTCCCTTACCGACCATAGGACACAATTCGGCAGCCAAAAGCGTAGCAACACATTCTACCAGCGGATTAGAGTACACTACGGGATTGTCCTGATAAATTACATACTGGACAAAAGCACTCGTACCGGCAGTATTAGACAGGTCGTTAGTCAAAAGAATCATACCGGTTTCATCTCGATTGATTATCGTCTCGAACCGATATTTCTGTCGGCCTTTTGTGGTAGAATTGAAACTTTCCTGTAATTGAGCAACCATAGCGATATAATCACTTGGCAGCGCAAAGGCATAGGCCCATCCGCCGACTTCAGGTGTATAAGCTACAACTCCGGAAGAAGCTGTATGAACATAACCCTCGCCAGTAGTGTCATCTAAAGTAAATGTTTTATCGCCGGTCACTGTAATTGTATAAGCAGCGTTATTAAGGTCTTCTATTCCGCCTGTACCGAGTATTTCAGTCAGATATACAATATCACCGGTTGTTCTATTATGGTCGGTTGCGGTAGTTATGGTAATTGGAAACGGGTCAACGCCAATAGCAATAGACGCTATATCGACATCTTGAGCGTGAAGCTCAGTTCCTAAATCTGCGTATTTAAGGCTCTCTCGAAAAGGGCAGTCCCTTAACGCCAAGTCCTCTATAGCCTTGCGGATAACAACCTCAAGAGTATTAACAGCAAATACGGTAATAGGGTCTTGGGCAGTAACGTCTGATATAAACGGTTCAGAACCAAGCTGATTTCCTGCCCCGCCTATTTTACCGAGAGCTTTATTAATTATTTTTTGGTTTGTCCAACTCATATTATTCTCCTAATAGCCATTAGCGACACAAGTTACACTTGTTACGCTCTGGCTGGTCATATCATAGATATAAACCCATATTCCATAAGCCTGCTTCCTATCAAAACATACTTCGGCCTTACCATTGGTACTTTGGTTATCGTAATAAGTTAGATATTTGATTACACTTCCAGAACCGTTAAGTCCATATCTAACAGTCCCTTCGTTCAGGTCGTCAGCCCAACAGTAGCTTGAGTTCGGGTCTGTGGCAGAACCAATTAATGTTCCGTCATAGGGAATATGACTTAACTGCTGTGCGCCGATAGTTCCGGTATTACCTGTGGCAACCGTCATTACACCGCCAAAATAGTCAATCAAGTAAATATCGTAACTGAAGGTAGAATCGTTTGGGTCGCCTGCGCCGTCACCGTCTCCGTAACCGTAGAAACTAAGACATACTCCGTTCCAAGAGGCTGGGATAGGTACAAAATCAGCTATCGAGTCCTGCCAGTTTTTAGTGGATATGTTCGGCTCGCTGGCATCGGCTGTTACCGTAGCAATAAGTTTAGCCATCGGCTGAATAGTCGCAAGAGGCGCAGGCTGACCGGCGTAAAAAGGATTAGCTAAAGCACCTGCAAGCATAGGTTGAGAAGTGTCGTCAGCCACAGGTTCAGGGTTACAGCCTGAAATAAATATAATCATCAACAAAAATAAGATTAAGTATCTCATATCAAATTCCTTAAAAATAAGGGCGGAATTTCACCGCCCATTAATTATTCTTCAGTCCAAACCGTAGATGAGCCAAGAAAAACAGCGTACCAAGTATCGGCAGCCGTACTAAAAATATACACCGCTTCGCCGTCTCGGTCGTTTTCACAGGTAATCTTTTCACCTGCGCCGTTACCATTAATAGTGCCAGTTCCTTCAGGGTCAACCGACAGGTCTCTGCCTGACGTTGGATTACCATCGACAAGAATAAACCACATACCGATATTATCAGCAGTTGCCTCTGGGAGTGTGCAGGTAGCAGCACCGCCAGTCATCGTAAATACAATAGTTGAACCTGATTCAGCAGCAGTCAAAATACGGTCATCTGGGTCAACAATAGTTGTAATCCTATTGTTGGCTATTAACGCACCGCCCATTTTTAACGAACCAGTAACGGCCAGCGTTAAATCTCCGCCAGCGGTAAGAGTCATATCATCGCCAGCGGCAATGGCAATATCACCGTTATCCGCACCATCGGCCTTAATCTGAACTCCGCCATCCGTAGTCTCAATAACAACGGCATAACCGGCAACTGTTCCGGTAGCGTCAATTTTGAACTGGTTGGCTTCTGCGTCAACAGTGGTCAAAGAAACATTCCCACAGTTTGCAATTACGCTATCAGCGGATTCGTCCCACATAAAGTATTCACCGGCGGTTTCGCCGTGCATAATAACGTCAATGCCTTCGCCGCTTACACCAAAAGACACCTCAAGGCCTGAACCTAAAATGTCAAGGTCGCCATTAGTACCGTCAAACGCAATAGTAATATCGTCAGAGTCACCGAATTTCAATATGTCGCCGTCATTAAGTCTTAAATCAACGCCGTCAAAATACATCAAATCTGCGGTAGCATCTATATTGATAATTGAACCTGCGGTTTCAGTGTACCAAAGCAGGTCAGATGTATTAGTTGCATTGCCAACAGCAAAGACCGAAGTGCCGTCAGTTTCAGATGGTATAAACTCCAGCTTTTCAGCAGAAGCACTCTGGATAGTCCAGTCTACAGCATTGTCGGCGGCTTCAAACGAAATCACCGAGCCTTCGTTGACTATCAGTTTGACATCTTCGAGGAATAGTTCCTCTTCACTTGCGTCCCACCACAGTTTGTCGCCGGATGTAGCACCAAAGAAACTAACGTCAATACCTTTTTCATCTGCGCCAATATTGATAGCCGCCGATTCATCGGTAGCCGCAGGTATAATATCAAGTGTGGCTGCGGTATCAGAATCAATAGTAAAATCATTGTTAGTACCAAAAATTAAATCGGCATCATCGTCAAGCCGTAAGTTTATATCAGTAAACAATACTTCACAGTTTTCCTCGTCAAAAGTAACGGTATCTCCAGATAAGTCGCCATACCAAGTAATATCAACAGCATCGGTGTGGGAAGTACCGAACCTGATTTCGTTGCCGGCAACAGCGGGGTCAAACTCCAAAATGTTAGCTGTATCCGAATAAATAGTAAAGTCGTCATCGCTTCCGAACATAAGGATACCGCTATCGGTAAATTGCACATCGTAATCCGTCAGTTCTAATGTCGCTGTATTGGCGTTAAACATCGCTTTTTTAGTATTGGTATTGCCGTAAATAACAACATCAATAGCGTTAGTAGACCCGATTTGAATCTCGCCGGTATCTTCAGTAGCGGATTCTATCAGTAGATTCGAGCCGTCCCACATAATCGAAACATCAGGCGCAGTAGTAGTGTTGCCAAACCCTAATATTGCATTGTCGAAAAAACCAAAAGTTTCGTGTGAATCGTCCCAATAGACATCTTTACCTGCGTCAGTAGCGTCAAAATGGACATCAGCGGAGTCAAAATTTACTGTACCAGTATTAGTTATACCTACGCAGGTTATTGCGCCTGTTTTAGATATACTCCAAGTCGCAGATGTTCCGGTAATGTCCGCACCAGTTCCCGATGTAGTAATCTCGATAGCAGGGTCAGTACCGGCATTGGAAATAGAAAGAGCAGGATAAGCACCAGTCTCACCGTGAACTATATCGAGAGCCGCACTATCTGAATCCGCAGAAGTTGTCAGTGTTACCGCACCTGCATCAACAGTAATTCCAGCACCAGCGTCATAAGATAGGTCAAGACTGTTACCTGCCGCAGTTGCTAAAGCCGTCCAAGCAGAGCCATTGTAAAACTTTAAGGTATTACTGGCACCGTCATAGTACACCAGACCTTTATCTGCCGCCGTTGGTTCTGTCGTAGGGTCGAAAAATATCATTGTAAGGGCATTAGAACCGGACAAATAACCATCTATCTCATTCATAAACAGATAAAGAGGGTCAAGTCTCGTATTACCAGAACCAAGATATGTAGTACGCCGCCTATAGTGGTCCGGCCCGTAAGTAAGTGCCGAAAACGCTATTGCCGCCATAAGGCAGAACAGAATTAAAAATATGAGTTTCTTCATTTGTATATCTCCTAAAAGTGGGGCAAGGGCGAAAGGAGTAAGAAGTCCCTTAGCCCAGCCCCGAATATTAAATTTACGGATTACCTACAGGGGACACCAAAACCTGATTGCCAAAATCAGATTGAGGGCCTTTTTCTAACCAAGCGTCTATCGCAAACGCACCGGCTGAAACTGTATTATTAAAATACAGTCTCAAGTATCTTTCTTCGACTTCATAAGGCAGTTGACCCCTGAAAATCCACGCGCCTGCCGTAGCAAGGCGAGGATGGGTTTGCAATGCCTCAGCCACACCGCCGCCTGTATAGGGGTCTGACGAACCAACGGCAAACGGGAAAAATACAGTTCTCGGACTTGTGAATGAAGAATTATCATCTACCTGAACTTCGATACTAAGCGTATCTACTGTTCCTGTCGGCGCAACTGCTGTGCGAATACAGAGATAAGGAGTACCCTGACCAACGCCAATCTGAGGTTTAGTCTCCGCCAAATCTATGTAATTCGTAGAAGCCCTTGCTTCAGTAATAGTAGTCGCTGATTCCTGAAGAACACCTAAATTTTCGCGTGCTCCCATAATATATACCTTTCATAAAAAATGTTTTTAATTTGTTAGACCGCTGTAACTGCGGTTTCCGTAATGCTCAGGGCATCTTCGGCACGAATCATCATATCCCCGAAACGGTACATCAGAACTTCGTAGATGTTGTTCTTGTCGTAAAGCACGTTCTGTTTCGATTCAGCCATAATCTGGAAGAATGTCAGCATACGTTTGGGAATATACATAAACACCGGCTCATTGCCCTTGAACACTTCGTTGCGGGCCTGATAAATCAACTGGAGAACACTTGGGTCAATCTGTGAAATTCTCGAATCAATATTTCTGATTCTTGCAACGGAACGAATGTCTTTAATCTTCAGACCGACTTTATAGGAAAACTCAGTCCTGTATTCCTGACGCTCTTTTGAATTTTCGGCATCAGCATACACAAGACCTGAATCAGTCACCCTAAGACCCATTTGGGGGTCGTTAATCGGTGAAATACCACAAAACTTTTCTTTGCTGTGCTGAACCAGCCATATTGACATTGTTTGTGAGCCAGTACCGGCGGCATCGAACACGCCAAAATCAGCAGCAGTTGTCGGGTCTGGATTAAGGGCATCATAAGTACTGTCACCGTTGTCCGGTGTTTTGTACCTAACATCGAGGCCGTCAAACTTTGTCGGTGTCGCTACGCTTGTGCCATAAAAGAAATGATTTGTAACGCCCTGCATAAAACCTTCGGAGTGCTGGTCTTCTTGGTCTGCTCTGTAAGCAGCGAAATCAGGTTGTAAATCAGCGACATCAAGCGGACAACGCCATCTGTCTTTGAATATGCTGATGTTTTCCTTGAAGGTGTCCCAACGAACAACTGAGGCATCGTGACCATCGCCGACATTAATAATCTGGGGTGTCGGAATGGACGTAACCCTTGAATCCTCATCACTCAAAATACCGTTAGCAGACTGAATCAAAAGGTCTTGGAAAAACGGTCGTCTTTCGTTCAGGACCTTCGCAAAACTGGTGTATCTGTCATTCTTAACCAGTTTTAATGCGTTAATCAGATTATCTCTGGTATCTAAACCTAACTCTGACATAATAAATCTCCTAAAATAGAATTTTACGTTAAACTAAACTATTTCGGAGAGGTGTCTCTTTCGAGGCTCGTCCTTGCGCTTAAAGTAAGCACCTAACTACCCTGCTTTCGGGTTTGCACAAGGCTCAACTCATCAGAGTTAAGGTGTCTTGATTTTTAAATCAAAACCGTATCTCTTTCGAGGGGTTATCCTGTTCTCGGAACAATTATTCTCGATTCTTCTTCGGGTTTAACCCTTGTAAGACTGAGAGTAAAAGTGTCTGAGCCAATATCGTAATCAATCTTAATCGCTTTGTCCTGTTCGAAATTATTAAGGTTTCTTGTTGAAATACTGAATTTGCCGCCGACAGCGTGGAGTAATTTCCATAGCACTCTATTAAGTCCGGCCTGCGTCAGCATTTTTCCGTCTTTTAAAGCTACCATAGTATATTACTCCGGCCTTCCCCACATCTGCGGAGAATTAGGCCATCTTTCTTTTCTTTGCTCGTAAGCTGATTTAGCTGTCGGTTTAGACGTACCGCCAGAACCATTATTAGTATCACCGCTTTTAAATTGCCTTGCCAGCATAATCAATCCCTTAGCCATATTCGGGGCTTTAGTCACATCGCCAAGAAGCAATCCGGCAAGCTCGTCACCGACAGCGTCATATTCATCGCCGCTTAGTCCGGCGTGGTTTCTGAACATACTCTGAAGAAGGTCTTTATCGACCTTTAGATTATCTTCACTGCCGCTTATCTTCACAAACGACTCTTTAATTACTTTTGCTTTTTCCTGAAGCTCGGCATCCTGCTGTTTTTGGGATTCGGCAATCTTGTTTCTTTCAGAAGCCTGCAATCCATTCCAGAACTCAACTAAATCCTGAACAGTCGATTTCGGCCATTTCTTGGCAACGGCAATCTCGGAAATCTTTTTTACCAAGTCTTCCTGTGGGGTATCGTTCTCAAGGGTCGAACCTTTTAGCCAGTCAATATCTTTCAAATCTTCCGGTTTCTCGACCGCACCTAAAAGTTTACTAACTCCCAACTGAAATTCCTGTCTGGTCTTATCGTCTGGAAGTTTATCCAGTGATTCAGGTAACTTAAACGGCTTGCCAACTGCCTGTATAGCATTAAAGCCCCCGACAATGGCCGCTTCTTTGGTTTCGTACTTACTCATCGCCTTAGTAAAAGATTCTTTTACCTGCGGGTCAGTAAGGCTTTCGTGCTGAAATTCATTAATCCATTCTACCATCTTCTTATCCTTTCTCAAACAAAGTAAATTTAGTAACCAGCTTTCCGTTCTGGTTAGGGATGTAACACCTGTCAATTAATGCTCTTTCGAGCCGGTTCTTCATTCTATTGTGGAATATAAAAGTCTCCAGCCTATTGTCCTCGAAGTCTGCGCGGTTCTTAAAACCCGTGATATATAACGGCACTTCCAATTCCATTATTAATAACTTCTTAGGTTTTTCGACTGGCTCTGCCGCAGGTTTAGGAATGTCTGTCGGCTCAACTACCTGCTTTGTTTCGTTTATATTTTCAGCGTTTTGGTTTTTCTTCGGTCTCGGCATCGGCTATCTCCTTATTAATTTCGGCAAGCTCTAAAATGTCCCTTGCCACAACTCTTAAAAATTCAGAACCTCTTTTTTCCAGTAAAATGTCAATATCTTCCATCATATAGTTATGTACGACTCTATCTTCTTCGGTTTCAATCTTCTTAAAGACTTTTAACAGCTTCCTCGCAAGGAAAGCAACCCCTGCGCCCCTGTATGCCTGAACTAATTCGGCTCGGTATTTAGTGTCACTCATTATACCGCACCTGCCATTTCAGCTATCGGAGAGCCTTCTTCAATCTTTTTACTCGGCGGAACGACTTTAGCGGCCTGCAAGGCCATTTCCATCTGCTGCTGCTGGAGTCTTGCCTGAGTAATCTCGTCTAAAGTCTTTTCGTATTCGTCTTTAGTCCTGACGTTCTTCTGCGGGAAGTTCACTGCCTGTAAAGCGTCATCAATAGTCTCGTAACCTCTAATCATAATCTTCGGAAGCTCAGGGTCGCCAAGTACCTGACCTATCTCAGAGGCTATCGCCACGCCCGTTCTTATCGGGTCGATTTTCTGGTAAAGCTTCTGACTTCTATGTAAAGGCCCGATAAATTCAGGTCTTATCGAAATAGTATTTACGGGCTTCTTGGAGTTCTGAACGACTATATCGGTAATCTCGGCCATTACATCCGGCGCGAACGGCCCGCCCTCTCTGGCCGCCCTGACCTCAATGCCCATCATTACCTCATCGCAGGCACTTAAATACCGAGAGTGACTTTCAATGAACGGACTTAAAAACGAGGCGCTCTCACCGTCTAACTTCATAGTCTCTAACTCAGTCAGCGGCGCACGGCCCTGTCTTAATCTCTCTAAGAACGTCTGTAACTGGTCTAAATGGAAGTGCCTCTTAATCGCCGCACTGAAAATGTCACTTAATTCTTTATTTAAGAGTATATCACCCAATCCCTCGATTGGTCTGGGCGGATGATTGTATTCGTCAGGCTCGACCGGCATTAAACCGCCCGGATTAAAGTCAATTCTATTGTCCATTGTACTCAAATAGTACATAGCAGGATTGACCTTCTTTTGGGCAAGCTCAATGAAGTTCTTATGTACCTGCTGATGACTTAGGGTATCGTGATAGGCTTCAAAGGCCGGAGTGGATGACCCTACATCCCAAGGCTTCTTATTATAGTCCCAGACAACAAACGGCCTCGACCAGTAAGGAGAGGCACTCAATGGAATGTCTTTTCTGTCTTCTTTGGGTGATTCCTCGTAGTACACACTTATCCACTGGGGATTGCCTATGGGCTTTTTAAACTCAGGTCTATCCCAAACAGGGTCGTTACCGTAAAAGACCGCCCTGATAATCGTATGCTCGTCGCTGAACATTCCCTGTTCGATTTTCTTATACAGACAGGCAGAGAACTTCTCTTTACACTCCGCCAGTCTCTCCGCGCCGGACTTGCCCTGAGTAGTGAATTTATCGTATATCTGCTTGACCGTCCACTTGGGGTCTTTAATAATTATGCCCTCAACCTCGTTGAATTTATTATAAAATAAATAACAATGCTTATAATACTGGGGAATCCACATTATCCTTTTAGTTCGCAAATCTTCCTCTGCGAACATCACAGGACTTCCGACCGTAAGGCCGTCTAACGTGAAGTTAGGCTGAACGTCATAAAAATTTCCCCTCTGGTAAACGTCAGTCATATACTCTTTTACCTGCTGAACCCAAATGTCCAGTGGGTCAATGCCAATTAAAGATGTTTCGCTCATTGTGTAGGCAATCCAGTCAATCGACTTGGACATTAACTTACCCTGAAAGCCGGTCGCCATTATCCTCGCCGCCCAAGGCGCAGTACCCTCGTAAATACCCCTACCCAAAATCAGAGAGTTAGTCTTGGAATCGACCTCAACCTGAAGGTCTAACCTGAAATACTCGGCTATAAGCTCACGGTCGTTCTTTAACCTCGAATAAGAATTTATCTTCTCATTGAGCATTAAAGCCAATCGGTCGTATAATGTTTTAGTTTCCCACATCTTATAGTCCTAATAGACCCTTGTTTCTCATTGTCGAAACACCAAGTTTGGGCGGACTATTCCAGCCCTGAGTAAGCAGCGCAGCCGCTAATTTAGTGTTCCTCGACTCCGCCTCGCTCATAGTGCCCGCCACCGGCTGGGCAGTTACTTTTCTTACCGGTTTTTTTATTTTTGGACTTCCGCCGCCGCCTATGATACACGCTCCTTTCTATCGCAACCGTGATAAAATAAAAAAGCCATAAGTCCAGACAAAGCAATAATCCACAACTTCTTATCTCCGCACTTACGGCAAGTTAAGACACCCCAAGGTATAATTGCGCCATCAGGAAGCTGGATTAAACTCGAAGATTCCTCGAAATCGTGCTTCCTGAAAAACTTGGTTATTTTCTTTATCAACTTCATACCACCTTTTTTAACCCCTGTGATAAGACTTTACTATGAAGGCCTCTGGT
The DNA here is from genome assembly GCA_023229045.1 of Fidelibacterota bacterium. Classification (GTDB taxonomy): domain Bacteria; phylum Fidelibacterota; class UBA2242; order UBA2242; family UBA2242; genus JAGNGI01. Next base: position 5,172 of record JALOAB010000002.1, on the reverse strand, counting down.
TAATATACTATCGCTTTCCTTCTGCCTACGCCTTATAGGTGCATCCTGACTCGACCTGCCGAACCTCTGACCAGTAATATTCAAATACCTGTGAGCCATAGCCAAGTGACCAAAAGCATCCGCTATATGCCTTGTCCAGCCGTCTATCGGGGTCTTGTGGTAAACTATGTGGTCTTTAGTCGAATCAGCATCATTTCTTTTCTTCCTGAAGTGTATTAAACCGTCTATCCCCTCAGAACACTTCTTCTCGTCAAACCAACACTGACTTATCAGGTCGGCAGAAGCCTTTATCCTGTCATCTACATCGTGAGGAACTACTACCTTAAATTTAATGTTGTGCTCTTTGGCAATGTCAATAGTGTACTTGCCGGTGTGCATAGACTTCCTGTTCCCGCCGTGCTCAGGGTCTAAATCAGGGCCTACCCAATGCTCGCCGTAATTATACCCCTTTTCCATTAAAACCTTAGAGTAAAACGGAATCCCCTGACCCTTGTTATCGTAATAAAAGTCAATTAGCTTAATTTGAGGCCCTTGGAACTGAACAAACCAAATGGCTGTGTAAATATCACCAATGTCCCAAAAAGTAAATACCTTAGCCATCGGGTCGTATGGAACAGGCCCTATTCGCTTGGCTATCAAAGCCTGACTCATCTGAGAAGCAAAAAACGAGCCTATTAAGTCAAACGCCTCGTGAGAGTTCATTACATACTGCTCGTACTTCTGGGGGTTCTCGGTCTTTAACTTTATCATATCAGATATAAAACTGTCAGGTAAGTTATCCCTATTGTCAAACGTGGTCGCCTGAAAACACTTGTACTGGTCAGAAGAACTTAACTTTTTAAGCTCCTCAACCGGAACTTTTGTCTCACGAGACATCTCCTCGTAAATCAAATCACTCATTACCGCAGGTAAACCCCTAATCCAATATTCCCAACACCAGTTATGACCATTGGCGTTGGCTATCAGAAATAACTGCTGAGGCTTCAATTCCTGTAATTTCTCTATAAACGGCCTGTGAACCGGCCCAACCTTAAAAGATGGATCTGACCATATACTCACATCAGGCTCTAATTTCCGCCTCAACCTGCCCCTCAACATACCGAATGTATCGTCCGAATCAAATTCCTCTGCCTGCTCAATGTAAGCCCAACCTAAATTGACGTTCTGTAAACCACTCAACTCGTCACCGTGCCGGAACATCGTTACACTGCCGTTCTCGTCAACTATCTCCTTGGTGTGCTGAGGAACTTTAATTCCTGTGTATAACTCGAAATCCTTCAACGTCGAATCACGCAAATCAGTGAAGTTCTTCCTCACTATTAAACCTAAATTGTTCTTGAAAGCCCGCGAGTTTATCCGACCTTTCAAAATCGCACACATAGTCTTACCTGTGCCCCAACCGGCTATCATCGCAGGAAAACGCTCCAAAGAAGTCAAAAAACCGCTCTGGTATGGCTTACTACTAACATTTGCTGTTAATCCTGACATCTATTGTGGACTCCTTTGTGGATTAAACCGTGGTGTTTAGAACATACCGGAATAACGTCAAGCCAATTCTCTTTAGCGTAACCCTTGTGATGATGCCAAACATAAGCCATATTGTCACAATATAAACAAACACAGTCTCTTGCCTTTGGTAATTTACCCTGCTTAATAGCCACATAAACCGCATATCTTGCCTTACGTAATGCCGGGTTTTGTATGTGACGGCGCAAATGCCTTTCTTTTTGGTGAAGAACACCCTCTATTCCAGCATAACGAGGACTATGATTAATCAATGCTACATTGTTCCTCTTACAAAAAGAACTTAATGTGGTACTGCAAACCCCGTAGCGAGCAGCTATCGAACCTATCGTTAAGCCATCTGTATTCAACTTTGTTATTTCAGCTAACATCTCTGGATATAAAACTTTCTTTGCCATAACTATATGTTATACGTCTGTATGACGACACGTCAAGTAGAAAACTTTTAAAAGCCAAAGTAGGATTATCATTCCCTGCTGCGTCCTTGTTACGATTTGATGTTACGATATGGGGCGTTACGTTATCAATTGTTACGTTATCGTCAATTGTAGCCGATTCTGGTGCGTTTTCTAATCCTTGTTTTTGGGCTAAAATCGCACTATCCTTGCTTTTGCGGTAAAAAGCCTGTTTGCAAGTCTGACTACAATACTTCTTAGCACGTTTACCGTCAACCTGTTCAATCACTTTGTCGCATATTGGACAATTCACTATAACCCCTTATCTATGATAGTGTTATGTTAGTCTGTGGCCGCTTCTGCTCATTATCACGCTCGAATATGCCAGTATGCTTGCCGAGATTCTCTAAAGCGCGGTTTTCATTAACTAAATCGCCTTTTTGGTTTGCTCTGTCGGCTAAATCAATAAACCTTTTAACGACTATTTCAGCCGATATTTCATTCTTTTCATTGATTTTAGCCTGTAATTCAGCGATTCTGGCGATTATGTTGGGTTTTGTTAATAAATACGATGCTTGAAATCTTGCTGTTTTTGGGCTATATTTGGCTCTTATAGCTGCCTTATCGCCGTTTTTGTCAATAATATACTGATGACAGAAGTCGTCTTGTTTATCTGTGAGTCCTGTTTCTTTATTCTTAGCCATAATAATCACGTTTTTAAGTTAAATTTTGCGGTTCGATGGATAGTTTATTCTGGTGAGTTTTTGGGGTATTCGGCTGTATACCATACAACACCTTATTCATTAAGTCTTTATGAAACTTATCAATGTTTTCGGGGGTATTTAATTGAGCTTCTACGTCCTTAATCCATTTTCTTACTTTCGAGCTTTTTAATAAGCTTTTGTTCTTTATATCCAAGCGAAAAGGTTTTACGCCGTTAAGTTTTTTGGCTATGGCCGATAGTTTTTTTTGAAATGCTATAAGACTTTTTGGAAGCTTGCTTTTACTGGCCATAATCACTTCAATCCTTTTTTAGTGCTTATCGCTTTATACGCCCGAAAAACGAGCTTTGTTCTATTATCACTTAACTTTACACTATGAACGTTATCCTTGTCAACAAAAATCTGACCTATTTTAAAAAATTCTTTTTAGCACTATTCTGCTGATTTTAAGAATATTTAAGAAAATACAAAAAAAGGTATTGACATACGCTCTAATAGTCGATAATATATTTATAGTAGTAAACTGAAAATTTAATAACACTTATTTGAAGGGGTTAAAAAATGAAAATCGAAAAACTAACAAGGAACAGACTGGCTGAATATAAAAAACTGGCGAGAAAGTATAACTATACAAAGCAAAGAATGATAGAGTTTGGACAAATAGAATGCTCTTATCCCGACCAAAAAATGCTATCGAGAATGATTTGGCTTGAAGCAATAGTTTGGGATGCCTTAGTTGAGGGTATAATCCCACTATCGAAAGACTTAGCAAAACTTGGGTTTTTCAATAAGCCCAAAAAATTCAGAAACTGGAAAACAGGGCGAGAAATAACTTATCAATTACACTTGTCAGCATAGCCCCCAGACTACCGCCTCTGTGATAAGGGGCGGACTTTTGCGGGTTAAACATTATTAAACTTTTATCTGAAGGGATTAGGATTATGAAAACCAAACCAAAAAAAATCAGAAGCCACGTTTTTTACAAATCTAATGCCAGATTGTTTTTTTTCGACGGTAGTTCCGCGCATATAGACTATGACAAGTATATAGGTTTGGCGCAAGATGAAGCCGCTAAAGCTATTCAAGATGACTATTGCGTATCTGCTGCGGCTGCCTGTGATATTGTAAGGCAAATTAAAAATCAGTTTAACATTTCACCTTTTGCGGACTAAACTTTATTAAACTTTTTTCGACTGAAACATGGTAATGCCCCACAGGGCAGAAAGAGAGAAAAAATGACAGCCTACAAAATAACACTCACTTTGGCGACTTTGGCTTGTTGCTCTGCTATATTGTTTAATTGGCCAAGAATCGACCCTGCTGATATATCAGTGGCTATGATGACAATAGTAATTATTTCTTGCACAATGGCGATTATCAAGGCGATAGAACAGGGCAAAAAGAAGTAAACCCTATTGACTTGTCAAATAGCTAAAACATTATAACATTTTGGCTTTGAAAGTCAACGTAAAAACTTATGAAATAAGCAGTTAAGAGTAACATTTTTTATAACATTTAAAGGAAAAAGCTATGGAAAAACAAACAACTAGACTAAGCGACAGCCGGAGTTTACAGCGTCCGGCTTGGACTTCAACCCCTGCTGATTGGTATGCTTTCAGGCACAAACACCGAACAGAAACCCGTAGGCCGAATCAGCCGGACAGACTACTAAATTATTTTGTCAATTCAAAAGGAATGGAGTAAAACAATGACCGAAAAAGAATTTTACACACTGGCCGACATTGCGGCTATGCTCACCGTGAGCAAGCAGACAATTTTAATCTGGCGGAAAAAAGGCCTATTTCCGAACCCGATTATCGGGGAGACTGAGCCTCGATGGTCAAGGAAGCAAATTGAGGATTGGGAGAAAGAAAGAGAGGAGAAGGCTAACTCTTAGACCTTAACACTTTATAACACTCTTTACAGGGGTAGCGGTTAGCAGCTTCTACCCCTATATCTACAAAAGCAGGTTTGCCGCAGGAACACCTAAAAGGGTAAAAAGCAGGGGTTTTTATCCCCGTTAGAGTAGAGGATTACGCTAATAACTTTATAAGACTGTTCTTTTGGCAATGTAGCTTAGTCAGCTAATAGATGTTTCCTACTCATTTGGGTCGAGAGTTGACACCCTGAAGTCATTGCTCCCACTTTTTTTAGTAGATTGCCGTTCTGCCCCTGATTATTTGTTTTTAACGTGGCTTAGCCGTGAAAAAAACACAGTCCCAGAACCTTAACTTGGAAAGTATTACCCCAGCAGCACTTAAGCTACATTTACTTGTTGGAGGATAAACTTACCATACTACAATCAGCATCTTTTTCATCAGGTCGTCTTTTCACCTAACAAGGCAAGAGTTTGTTTTCCGTAACCTTTATTAAATTGTCAAAAACGCTATTATAAGCTGTGCTTATAGTAGTATAAGTTATACTTCTATTAAGAATATGGCACTTCTGCCAGTAATTAAATCCTTAAAAAAACCCCGCTTCTTTGTAAGAAACGAGGTCTTATATGTAGTGGCGGTCTGCGTGATGAGAAT
>JALOAB010000094.1 GCA_023229045.1 Fidelibacterota bacterium | reverse complement strand
GTTAATGGTGAATCACTACCATCCACAGGAATGTCCCAGAATATTTCAGCCGGCGCTGGCAACTGTATAAAACTCTGACCGCCGGACTGCACCTGATAGGTAATCTCCTCCGGTAAGGCATTGAACAATTTTCGGTAAACCGGCAGGGATGGATAGCCGCCATTGGCGGAATTCTCCAGACCGGGCAGCTCGATCGAACTCATTTGAGTTTTATTATTGACGGAGACTTTCGGTGTCGGAAGTTTAGCCTGCCATTGCCATGAGGTAGCATTCAACCATTTTTCGCTTACTTGAGTATCCGAATCCGCACCTTGAAGTAATACCCGCCCAATAATAAAAATTAATCCGCAAGCCAAAAGCCGAAATCGGTTATTTATAAAAACTGAGGTGAACGGATTAGATGAAAGCACTGATTCCGGCAAATTTTTAACTAGCTCTTTGCACTGCCACTGAAGAATAATCGGCTCAATAATGCTCTCAAGGTATCTTCTTCGATATTGCGGTAAAACGCGCCCTGATATGAAACGGCGATTTTCTGGGTTTCTTCGGAGACGACGATTACCACGGCATCCGACTCCTCACTGATACCGAGCGCCGCGCGGTGACGGGTTCCCATCTGTGGGTCGATATCCGGATTCTCCGACAATGGCAGAATACAACCAGCCGCCTCGATCATGTCATTCTGGATCAGAACCGCGCCGTCGTGGAGCGGCGAACCGGGATTGAAAATTGAAACCAGCAGACTGGCGGACACTTCGGCGTTGATCGCGGTCGCCCGATCCTTGATCGGTTTCATACCAACTTCTCTGACCAGCACAAATAAACCGCCCCATTTGCGGCGTACCAATTCGCGCGAAGCCTCAATCACGGCTTCGATGGTTTTGGATTTCGATTCGCTTAAAAAGCGTCTGACGAACCGGCTTTGCCCCAGATATATCAGGACGCGCCGCAGTTCCGGCTGAAAAATAATTACGAACGCGATCACCCAGATAGTTTGCAAATGCCCCATAATCCAGGATAAACTTTGCAAATTCAGCGCCCGCGCCATAAAAGAGGTCAGCAGAATTATCGCCAACCCGATCAGCATTTGGGAAGCGCGCGAGCCTTTAAAAAATTGATAGAGTTTAAGAATTATAATATAAACGGCGATTATGTCAATAACATCCCAGATCGTGACGGTCAAGAATTTAAAGGTGAACAGGGTCATTTTACGTTATTCCTCTGATAGCGTCAGCAATTTTTACGGCGCGATTGACGGCTTGGACATCGTGCACCCTGATTATGCTGGCTCCGTTCAGCACAGCCGCTGTCACCGCCGCCAGAGTCCCTTCCAACCTCTCCGAAGGCGATAAATCAAGCACCTTCCCGATAAACGATTTTCGCGACGGACCGATCAGGATTGGATAGCCGAGCGACTGGAATTCTTCAAGATAGTGTAAAATCCGATAGTTATCGTCGACCGTTTTTCCAAAACCGATTCCCGGATCGATGAAAATTTGCGCTTCATTGATTCCAGCCAGCCGGGCTTTTTCGATAGAATCGGATAAATAAGCCAGAATCTCATCGATCAGATTATCATAATGCGGATCAACCTGCATATTTTTGGGCGTTCCCTTGATATGCATCAGGACGACTCCGGCTTTATGCTTCGCGATTGTTTCCGCCAAGGTCGGATCGAAATTCAGTCCGCTGATGTCATTGATTAGCACGGCGCCGTTTTGCAAAGCCCATTCAGCCACGGCGGACTTATAGGTATCGACCGAAAGCGGAATTTTTATCCGGGATATTAATTGCTCTATAATTGGTTGCAAACGGGCAATTTCATCCCGGGTAGAAATCGGGTCGGAGCCGGGGCGGGTTGATTCGCCGCCGATATCGATTATATCTGCGCCATGAGCTTCCATCTGACAAGCCGCTTCAACCGCCGTGGCAACCTCAAAATTTTTCCCGCCATCATAAAACGAATCGGGAGTGACGTTTAAAATTCCCATGACCAAAGTTTTGCCATCGGTGCGGCAACTATGCGAACCGATCCGGAAGGTTTTCGGCTCGCAGATTTTCGCCAGGTATTTTTCGAGCTCAACAGCTAATTCACTTAATCCGAAATATTGATTTTTAATACTTTCTATCAGGCGTTTGTATTGACGGCGGTTACCTATCAGAATCACCGGAGTTGCCGGCGCCTTTCCGGTCGCCACATCACGCGACACGGCGCATTCTCCACCGACTGACAATATCTGTTGTTTCAGAATATTGGCGGCCGGGAACGTTATCGGATCAGTCTTAAGGATTAGATACTGTCCTTTTTGACGCATGATCTCAATTCCGGCCGGATCGATAGAAAGCGCTTTCATTTCAGCGGTCAGATACGCTATTTCATCGTTTTTCAGTCGCCTGATCAGTTTCGGCTCCTTTTACTTTTTTAAGCTTTTTCTGACGTGAACCGACTTGGGTCTTTTTAATCGGTTTAGGTTTACCATTGGCGCCTTTATCAACCAATATATCAACCGAAATATCTTTATTGTTCCCAAGCAGTTTAGCAATTTCAACACCGTCCAAAACTTCTTTCTCGAGTAAGGCTTCGGCCAGTTTATTTAACGATGCGATATTCTTTTTAATAATCTCGCGAGCCCGTTTTTCAGCGTTCTCAACGATTTCACGCACTTCCAGATCGATCAGTTTGGCGGTATCTTCGCTGAAATCGCGATGCGTGGCGATTTCACGACCGAGGAAGATTTCCTCATTCTTCTTACCGAATGTCAGCGGACCGAGTTTGTCGCTCATGCCCCACTCACAAACCATCTTCCGGGCTAATTCGGTGGCAGTTTCGATGTCATTCCCGGCGCCGGTTGTCAGCTCATTGAAAATCACCTTTTCAGCGGCCCGTCCCCCCAATAAAATACACAGGCGAGCGTTGATATAGGAGCGTGAATAATTATGACGCTCATCCATTGGTAATTGATGGGTGATTCCCAGTGCGCGCCCGCGCGGCACGATCGTCACTTTGTGAATTGGATCGGTTTCCGGAATATTAATCGCTACCAGAACATGCCCGGATTCGTGATAGGCGGTCAGTTTGCGTTCACGATCGGAAATATGCAAGCTCTTGCGCTCGACGCCCATCATGACTTTATCCTTGGCTTCCTCGAAGTCATCCATTTCGACCGCTTTTTTATTCTTGCGCGCGGCCAGCAGGGCGGCTTCATTAGCCAGGTTAGCCAGATCTGCTCCAACCAGCCCGGGAGTGCCTTTGGCGACTATTGATAAATCAACGTCTTCGGCTAACGGGATTTTCTGAGTATGGACTTTCAGAATTCCTTCGCGTCCCAGCAGGTCGGGAATATCAACGACGATCTGCCGGTCAAACCGTCCCGGTCGCAACAAGGCTGTATCCAGCACATCCGGCCGGTTGGTAGCCGCCAGAATGATGATGTTGGTATTCTCGTCAAAACCGTCCATCTCGACGAGCAACTGGTTCAAGGTCTGTTCGCGTTCATCGTGACCGCCACCCAGTCCGGCGCCGCGATGACGACCGACCGCATCGATTTCATCAATAAAAATGATACAAGGCGCACTGCGTTTACCTTGTTCGAAAAGATCGCGCACCCGCGAAGCGCCGACTCCCACAAACATTTCGACAAAATCGGCTCCGCTGATGCTGAAAAACGGTACGCCGGCTTCACCCGCTACCGCTTTGGCCAAAAGGGTTTTGCCAGTACCGGGCGGACCGAGCAGAAGCGCGCCTTTGGGAATTTTACCGCCAAGCCGCGAAAATTTCGAGGGCAATTTCAGAAACTCAATAATCTCCTGCAATTCCTCTTTGGCTTCGTTACATCCGGCGACGTCATTGAAACTGGTTTTCGGACGGTCGCTGGTCCAGAGTCGGGCTTTGCTCTTACCGAAACCGAAAATCCCCTTATTATTCTGCCCCTGCATTCTTCTCAAAAAGAACAGGGTAATTAAAACGATAAAGGCGAATGGAAGAATGTTAACCAGAAAATTCGTCCATTTGGTATTTCTAACTTTAAAATCGTATTTAATGCCGGCCTCGTCCCAGCTCTTGAGCATTTCGCTATCGACAAAGCGTAAGTTGACGAGGAATTTTTCCACATCGACTGAGCGCTCGCCAATCACCAGCGGCACCTTTTCCGATAGGGTTCCGTGAAATTCATCTTCAATGATCACAGCCGATTTGATCAATCTCTGTGACAGCAAGTCCTGGTACTGAGAATACGAGATCAGCGCTTCTTCCTGTCCGCCGCGTCCGAGGATTTGCATCAGGATAATCGAACTGACGATGATGATGATCCACATCAGTGAAGTGCGCGAAGCTTTCTTCCAGCGGAATTCGTCTTTACCCGGTTTCGGCGCACCGGGCGCGTTTTTTTTAGGTGGACGGGCTTTGCGCGGCTCGCTGGAATTATTGGGCTTTTGTTTTTTAGGTCGGTTATTATTTTTTGGCATATCTAAAATCGTTCCTTTGTTTTTTACTTAAAAGCGTAAATCGAGGGTAAGTTGCGCAATTTCTGGGCAACATCCAGACCGTAGCCCACGACAAATTTATTCGGTATCTTGAATCCCAGGAAATCGATCGGGAAATCCACCTGAGTGTGTTCTTTCATTAATAAAGCCGCAAAACTGACTGTGCTTGGATTGCTCTCTTCCAGACGCCGTTTCAGAAATTTGATCGACAATCCCGAATCGATTATATCTTCGACGATAATCACATCCCGTCCGGTTATGTCACAACTGATGTCTTTGCGTAACAGCACGGTGCCGGTGGATTGGGTTTGATCGGCATAAGACGAAATCTTGATAAAATCGACTTCGCCATCGATGGTCAGTTTGCGGAAAAGGTCTGAAAAAAAGATAAAACTGCCATTCAGCACCCCGATGAAAATCGGCACTTTCCCCTGGTATTTTACCGAAATTTCAGCGCCGAGTTCAGCAACCCGGCGATCGATTTGTTCGACCGTCAGAAGTTCTTCAATCACTTTACCGGCGTATTTATCATAACTGGCATCCAGAGTAATCGTCTTTTTCATTTATGTTTTTCCTCGTAGGTTAATTTCAGAACGGTCCTGGTCCTATCGGTAATTTTGAATTTTTCTGACAATTTCAAACCGCACAGCCAGATTACATCATTATCACTGCACAAAAGCGGAATCCGGGTTTTGTGAGTCAGCGGGATTTTAAGATCGACAAAAATATCGCTGACATTGCGGGACTGGCGCATACCGAGCGGTAGCATTCGATCGCCTTTTTGCCAATGGCGCAAATTCAGTCTGCTCCCGATGCGGTCGAAATCGACAAACTCGGTGCCGGAGCGTCGCTCGCCCTTTTTAAAATCATTCACATCCAGTAATTCACTCGTAAAAGTAAACCACTCATTCTCAATTTTTTCACCCGGACTGACCGTCGCCTGCGCCCAATCTGCTCCGACCGCGCGCTGGAACAGCACCCGGTCCCGATCCACCAGAACCGTAATGCCCTGCTCGAGAGTCATACGACGACCAGTCGCGCCTTCATTTACCAAATTCGTTAATGCATTCATCCGTTTAAAACTCAGCGGTTGAATTGCGCCTGCCAATCTTTGCAGACATTGCCAGATTATCTCCTTTTCAATCCCGATAAAATAGGTTTTAAGGCCTGATTTATCAAGCACTATTTGTTCAGCATTGGCGTTGATAATTAAACTCGCCAGCGCCGGTCTGGCCGATTCCATGAGAATTTGACGCGCTTCACTTAAAATTTGCGCCAGATTTGCCAGAGTCTCGGCAACATTTGGATTCAGTTCACGCTTGACCGCCGGCAAGAGCTGATTGCGGATAAAATTCCGTTCGCAATCGTCGATCAGATTGGTATGGTCTTCAACGAACGCCAATTTTTTTTCACGTGCATAAGCATACAGTTCGTCTTTACCGGCGAATAATAGGGGTCGGACCAGGTTGTCTCTTTTTAGCGTAATCCCGGACAAGCCGTGCAGTCCGCCGCCTTTCAATATTCTTAGTAAAATTGTCTCAGCCTGATCGTCCCGGGTATGAGCGGTAGCGACCACCCCGCCCGGGTATCCCTCTGCGATTTTCTGAAAAAATGCGTAGCGCAATTCGCGTCCTGCCATTTCCAGCGAAATACGTCGTTTCCGCGCCATTTTCGGCACGTCCGCCCTTTCAACCAAAAAAGTCAGCGATCGCTCGGCACAGAATCGCCGCACCAATTCTTCATCGCGATCGGCGAGTGCGCCCCGAATCTGATGATTAAAGTGCGCCACGACTATCTCGATTTCCCAGCGACTGCGCCGCGCCAGTAATAAATCCAGCAGGCACATCGAATCGACTCCACCCGAAACGCCCGCGATCACGGTCCGGACGTCATCCAGAAGGCGATTATCCTCGACAAAACTGGTAAATTTTCGCATCAGACCGGGAGCTTTCACCGTAGTTCACCATCCTTCATATAAGGATTATAGCGCAGTTCGTGCTGAATGGTGGTGCTAATGCCGTGACCGGGATAGACTTCGGTCTCCGGCGCCAGTTTTTTCAATTTTTCGAGACTGCCTTTCAATTCCTGCCAGGAACCGCCCGGAAAATCGGTCCGACCGATCGAATTCCGGAACAGGGTGTCGCCCGAAAAAAGTTTTCCGTTGATCAAATAACACACGCCGCCGGGCGTATGACCGGGAGTGGTAATTACCTTTATCTTAAATGCGCCGATTTCGAATAACTCTTCATCTACCAGATAAGTTACGTCGTGCGGTACTTTAGTGATTCCGATGCCCAGCATCAAGCCAAAAGGGATGGCTGTTTTCAGAACGGCTTTTTCCCGTTCATGCAGGTAAAACGGAATATCGAAATACTTCTGCACATCGGAAGCGCCCGCCAGATGATCAGGATGGGCATGCGTATTCAAAATCGCTAACGGCTGAATTTTTAGCTCACTGGCTTTTCCGATTATCTCAGCGGCGGAACCGCCGGGATCGATAATCAGTCCGCAACCGGTCAGCGGATCGCCCACCAGCCAGACATTTTCTCCATATTGCCGGGTAATGATCTGTTCTATCAGCATTATAGATTATCAGATTTCCCCAAAGACTAAATCGTTCAGGTTCTGCAATTTTTCACGGAACGAATGCGGGTAAAAATACCAGACCGCAGCCGCAATTGAACTGAGCAGTGAATTTCCATCCTGCGGCGAAAAACAGAAACCCATAATTTCATTATCACCTTTGACTGTCAGACTGGGAACGGACACCACCGATTGATTGATGATGCGACCGAGGAATCCCATATCGCGGGCGAAGGAGAAAATCAGACTTGAGAGGGTTTTATTGGTCAAGGCGATCAGAGGATTGCTTTCCAGCTTATTAATAACCGTTGGTAAGGTTATCGCGCGTTTCAACTTCAAGTCAAAATGAACCGTATGCAGGTATTGCGTATTGACCTTCATCGACGATGAAAACAGATCAAGTTCAATTCCAATCGTCCGAAATAAGGAAGCCGCATCGTGCGCCTGATAAGTCCCAAAATTATCATCTTTGGGTAAGCTGATCTGCGGCGCCGGTATAAAAGCTTTGGGTTCGCTGATATCACTTGCGCGACGAATACACACAAAGCGCCCCCAATCCAGAAAATGTTCGCCATTCTCATCGAACGCCAGGGTTTTTATCAGAGCGGCGATATTGTGAGCATTACAGGAAACAATGCGAACGAACTGAACCTGACCTTGTTGAAGCGCTTCATCGTTGATATCGTAAGCGTAATCCAGACCGAAGCCGGCCGCGCGGGTCTGAGCAATGAAAAATTTCGGTTCGCCGGTCAAACGCGAATATACTTCCGTTTTATTTTTAAGTGGCTCATCGTCTGGTGAACAATCGATTATCACCGCCGCCCGCTCGAGCGCCTCCTCGGCTGTGTAATCGATCTTGCATCCGACACTGACGAATTCATCCGCAATTTTCTCACTTACACAAAGTTTTGCCCCGCGCGCTGAGAGCCCTTTCAGAAAGGCTTTATTTCCTAAATCTTTTAAATTCGGCTGGAAGGAAATCTCTTCGATTCCCAATTGTTCAAAACGCCCTAGCAATACACCAATCAGCGGTGCTCCAACCGTTCCGGTTCCGACTATATGCACGATTTTGCGCGCCATTTATTTTCCTCTTTTACTACGTAGTTATTCTTATTAAAAATAGCGAC
>JALOAB010000093.1 GCA_023229045.1 Fidelibacterota bacterium | reverse complement strand
AAGTCGTGCGTTCTTTTTTGATTAAAATCGCTAAAGGAATGATCAGCACCGGCACGATCGCCATGATGGTCGAAGCAATTCCGGTCGCCGTGTGCTGTACGGCCAGGAGCGACAGTGACACACCCAGAAAAGGGCCGAAAAACGCGCCAATCGTGGTATATTTTATGGCGGGACGATTTCTGACCGCTTGGGCGAGTTGCGGCATTCTTTTCAGGATTATCAGAATTATACCGAACCCGATCACACCGGTTATGACGCGGATTTGAGTCGCGACAAATGCATTGTAATTACCCATGCCGTATTTACTGAAAATCAATCCGATCGCTTGTCCTACGGCTCCGCCAAATGCGAATAAAATCCCGGACAGCGGGTGCGAGAATTTCAGCGCGCCATTGTCAGTATTCCGCTCCAAAACCACTAACGCCACTCCCGAAATCGTCATGATCATTGCCACAATTTCCTTGAAATTCATAGTCTCATCAAGGAATAACCAACCTATTAAAGCTGTAATCGGCGGCACCAGCGACATAATCAACATCGAAATCCGGGCTCCGACCACGACATAGGCTTTGAAAAGGAAAAAATCACCAATCACGAAGCCCGTCAGACCCGATACTGAAAGCCACAGCCAGGCGTGGGCGCTGACATCTTTTGGAAAAAACTGGCGCGAGACGATTCCGTTGAATAACGACAGAAAGATAAAGGCTAAACTCAATCTCAGAAAATTTACATTCAGGGAACCGATCCGCTTCCCGGCGGCTTCGAAAGACAAGGCGGTAAACGACCAACAAAAAGCTGTCAATAACGCCGCAATTTCTCCCAGCAACAAATCAGTCATACCGTTCTGTAGCCTTTGTTTTCACTGACCCCGTTTTATATCAATAAAAAAAGCCGGCGCAGTCAGGGATGACCGCGCCGACCAATATTTTTTATATTAATTTATCTTGGACCAATTCCCAACCAGGTTCCGATTACCGGTCCGAATTTCACCGCCAATCCGACCGTGACAATCGAAACCGTTGACATCAGTTTAATGACAATATTGAGGCACGGACCGGCAGTATCCTTGCACGGATCACCGACGGTATCGCCCACCACCGCGGCTTTATGAGCCTCGGAGCCTTTGCCGCCTAAATTGCCTTCTTCGATGTATTTCTTGGCGTTGTCCCAGGCGCCCCCGGCATTGTTAAGCATCACCGCCAGAACAAAACCGCTAGTCAAACCGCCGACCAACACGCCCAGCACACCAGCCACACCCAGAATCAATCCGGTCAATACCGGTACCGAAATTACCAGCAGAGATGGAAAAACCATTTCACGCTGAGCGCCTTTGGTACTGATCGCCACACAACTGGCGTAATCAGGCTCGTCCTTGCCTTCCATGATGCCCGGTTTTTCGCGGAACTGGCGACGGACTTCCTCAACCATATTACCGGCGGCGCGCCCGACGGCTTTCATGGCTAAGGCGGCAAAAACAAAAGTCACCATCGCACCGAGGAACATTCCGACTAAAACGCGCGGATTCATCAACGTAACATTGTAATACTCAATCCAATTCGGCAGATGCAGGTTAGTCGCCACCAAATCTTGTAGCGTCTTGAGCGATGCTCCCGCATCAAACTGGATATTCATATCAGTCAGGAGATTTTGAAGTATATTACTATCGTTGATGATATGCGCAAACTGGGCCTTTATTTCTTCAATATATGCCGCGATCAGAGCCATCGCAGTCAAAGCCGCCGAGCCAATGGCAAATCCCTTGCCAGTCGCGGCGGTCGTGTTACCCAGTGAATCCAGAGCATCAGTACGCTTACGAACCTCTTTGGGCAGTCCGCTCATTTCAGCATTGCCACCAGCATTATCGGCAATCGGACCGTAAGCGTCGGTCGCCAGAGTAATACCCAAGGTGGATAGCATACCAACCGCGGCAAAGCTGATCCCGTACAATCCGAGATTGACATTATTCGGATCGCTACCGAAACCACCGGCAAAAGCGTAACTCAAGATAATTCCGATGCCAGCCGTTAATACCGGTAATCCGGTCGAAAGCATTCCGGTCGAAAGACCGCCGATAATGACCGTCGCCGGCCCGGTCTTGGACTGCTCGGCAATCCATTGAGTCGGCTTATAACTCTGTGAGGTATAATACTCAGTAAGTTTTCCAATTACCCAACCAACCAACAAGCCGGTAATCACCGAAGCGACGATGCCCATCGGCAGTTTGAGAAAATAAATCAGCCCAGCAGTGAAAATGGCTATCAGCACCACACTCAGATTCACTCCCCGCGCCAGAGCTTTTAATAAAGTGCGCTGTTCGGCTTTTTCTTCAGTACGGACCGCAAAAGCGCCAATTACCGAAAAAACATTGCCAACACCAGCCACGATCATCGGGGCTAACAGTGCGGCTAACACTTTTTGAAATGGATGTCCCTGGAACGCCGCTACGCCCAGCGCCGCTGTAGCCAGAATCGAACCGCAGTAGGATTCATACAAATCGGCGCCCATACCGGCGACATCACCGACATTATCGCCGACATTATCGGCAATCGTAGCCGGATTACGCGGATCGTCTTCCGGGATACCGGCTTCGACTTTTCCAACCAGATCCGCCCCGACATCCGCGGCTTTGGTGAAAATACCACCGCCAACACGTGCAAATAATGCCTGCAGGGACGCGCCCATTCCGAAGGTCAGCATCGTCGTAGTAATCGCCGCCAGACTCATCTGATCGAAGCCCAGACGCGGCACTAACCAATACAAAATTACAAACCACATTGAAATATCAAGTAATCCCAGTCCTACCACAACCAGTCCCATGACCGCGCCGGAACGGAAAGCAATCTGTAGCCCGGCGTTCAAAGATTTGCTGGCACCTTGCGCAGTACGGTTGGATGCCAGAGTCGCTGTACTCATCCCGAAAAAGCCAGCCAGACCCGAGAAAAATCCACCCGTCAGGAACGAAAACGGCACCCATTTATTCTGAACATTAAGTCCAAATGCCATTATAAGAAATACCACAAAAATGACAAGAAAGAATAAAATGACGATCTTGTACTGCTGTCTGAGATAAGCGAAAGCACCTCTGCGTACCGCCAGGGCGATTTTTTGCATTTGATCATTACCCGGATCGCCTTTCAGCATCAACTTGTAAAAGACCCACGCCGCAACTAAAGCCACTAACGAACCAAGCGGAGCGATTAAGAATAAATATTTAAGTCCCATACTGCAATACCTCCTTTAAAGAAATTCTAATTCGGTCGACATTAAAAAAGAATTTGATTCTCTCTTATCATTTAACCATCACCATAAAAATTAACCCGGAATATAAAGCTCCTGCGTCTAATTCTCAAAGTATTCTTAATAAAAAACCGCAGGAAAATTTAATAAACTCAAGGTTGGCAAAATAAATTCGAATTTTCCGACCTTTAGCATCAAAGAGTATGTACTGTCAAAAAAAAGGGCTGTCATGTAACAGCCCTTTACATTGATATTAATTAAAAAATCAGACGACGCCCTGAGCCAGCATGGCTTCGGCAACTTTCTTGAAGCCGGCGATATTAGCGCCTTTGGCATAATTGCCAGGATCACCGACTGCTTCGGCCGCCGCCAGACACTGCGCATGAATATTTGACATAATCCACTTCAGCTTCTCATCGACTTCTTCCGCTCTCCAGGACAGACGCTCGGAATTCTGGCTCATTTCCAGACCGGATACCGCCACGCCACCGGCATTGACGGCTTTGCCAGGTGCATACATCATTTTTTCGTTGGCTAATTTAAATGCCTCGGCAGTGCATCCCATATTCGAAACTTCGGCTAAAATCTTACAACCGTTTTTAATCAGATTCTTGACGTTTTCAAGACTGACTTCATTCTGGAAGGCGCTGGGCATGGCGATATCCATCGGAATGATGTCCCACGGACGCGCCTTCGCATAAAACCGCACATCAAACTTATCAGCGTAATCTTTGACCACGTCTCGTCCGCTGGCGCGCATCTCCAGCATATAATTCCATTTTTCTTCGGTTCCAATTCCATCCGGATCGATAACACAACCATCCGGTCCGGATAAGGAAATGACTTTCGCGCCGAGCTCGGTCGCTTTCTTAGCGACGCCCCATGATACGTTCCCGAAACCGGAGATTCCCACCGTTTTCCCTTTGATGGTTTCGCCCTTGGTCTTAAGCATTTCGACAACGAAGTAAACCGCACCATAGCCGGTCGCTTCCGGTCGCAGAATACTACCGCCGAATGTCAAACCCTTGCCAGTCAGCGTAGCCGCATCGAATTGGTTTACGATCCGCTTGTACTGGCCATAAAGATAACCGACTTCCCGGCCGCCCACGCCGACATCACCGGCCGGAACATCCAGATGCGGTCCGATATGACGATACAGTTCTGTCATAAAGCTCTGGCAGAAACGCATGATCTCGGTCTCCGATTTCCCGGTTGGATTGAAATCCGAGCCACCCTTACCGCCACCCATCGGAAGAGTGGTCAGTGCATTTTTAAAAGTCTGCTCAAAAGCCAAAAACTTGAGCATGCTGAGAGTCACCGACGGATGGAAACGCAGTCCGCCTTTATACGGACCGATCGCGCTATTAAACTGGACACGATAACCACGATTGACCTGAACTTCACCCTTATCATCCAGCCAGCAAACCCGAAATGAGATGACTCGCTCGGGTTCTACGATCCGTTCCAGTATTCGGGCTTGCTTATATTTTGGGTTACGTTCAACAAATTCCTCCAGCGATTCGAGCACTTCCGTAGTAGCTTGTAAAAACTCCTTTTCCCACGGGTAACGCGCCTGAAGACTTTTACTCACTGAACTGACATAACTCATTTGACCTCCAAAAATTTTAATGGATATATTTTAACTAATCGACCACAGTCGTTTCTCTCGCAATATGTTGGCACTGTTATTAGGTGCGATAATTTTAATCCGAAGATCATAGCTGGCGACAAATTACATAATAATTTTAAAAAAGGTCAGTAAAATTTTTAAAGTCAGTGGCGTCTGACGATTCTATACTTCCCGATTAATTCCTTACATATTCCAAAAATAATCCGAAGCAACCTAATTTGATTGCTACTATTCTATCACTAATTAAAATAATTGCCGGTATTCGACCGGTTAAATTATTTAATTATTTTCCTTTCGACCGTTCACTACCCTGCAAAATAATGAAAATTCCCAGGACAATCAAAATAGCCGGTATGAAAAACTTAAAGATTCCTTTGATTACCAATCGGAAAAAATCGAGCGGCCACCAGAATTGATTGGCGACAATCAGGAGCCCAATTAAAATCAGCACAATGCCCCAGAAAAGTCGCATGTTCTGCGACTGGGCTTGTGGCTTGGACTCGGGTGTTTCAACCACCGGTTCTTCTTTAACGACCGGTTCTTCATTTTTCATTTGCCGGGTGGGGATAACGATCCAGGCAATCAAATAAGCCAGAATCCCCGTCCCGCCAAAAACGATCAGCACGATCCAGATCAGGCGGATCAAGACCGGATCAATTTCAAAATATTCGGCGATACCGCCGCATACGCCGGCAACGATTTTCTGTTGGTCACTGCGATACAGTTTTTTCATTCGTTATTTCTCCTTCTTTATGAATTGTTGACAGTTTTAGATATTAAGGTAAATTGTTGCGGATTTTTTCGTAAAATTTTTGAAGTAAGATCGACGATCCGAAGAGGTTCGGGAATGCGGTATTTCCCGCAAAATGACCGGATAATTTCTGCCGATGATTGCGGATTTATTAAATGACCGGGAGAAATGAAAAGTGGTCGGGAATTCTTCTTAGAGCGCAGGACATATCCGATCGTTTTCTCGTTATCCGTTAAGGCTGTAACCGCACCCCATTCATTAGCCGGATCTTCGTATTTGCCAAAAAGCCGCGACTTGGCGCATCCGATCGCCGGAACCTCGAAAATCACCCCGAGATGCGCGGCTAAACCAATCCCCCGCGGATGAGCAATTCCGGCTCCATCTACCAATAATAAATCTGGTTTAGATGGTAATTTCTCAAAAAGCGGCAAGAGTACCGGGATTTCACGGAAACTTAAATAACCGGGTATATATGGAAAATCGATAGAAATAATCGCCGTATAAATCTGCGGATTCCGGCAAATGTATTTCTTTGTCGCCAGATCGCGGATTACTTCAAACCAGCCAAGCACTCCGTAGCCGGTTTTATCGAAACGTCCGTAGGAAACATCCACGGCACAAATCCGGGAAATATCAACCGCCAAAGGTTTTAGCTTTACTTTCGTAGCCAGTTGCAGTTGAATTGCTTTGGCTTCTTTCAGCGATACCTGCCAGTGATGTTCGATAACCGGTTGCATTTTAAGAATGACCTTCGGCAATTAGATTGATAAAATTTTGAATCATCAAATCGGTCTTAAGCCGGGCTTTATTATTCTTCAAGACCGTTTCAGTAGCCGGGAAATACAGAGGATTGCGCACATGTTGTTTTGCCAATAATTCCAGATTTTTCGTCAGATACAAAGCCATGATATTTTTGGTGTATTCGGGATGAAATTGGGTGGTATAGAGAAAATCTTCGTAACGCGTCGCCTGGAATTCGGAGATTTCGTTCCAGCCTAATTGCACAAAATCCGGCGCCGGTTTAATGACAATATCTGAATGTGAAGCATAGACTTTAATTCGACTTCCGCCCTGCCCTTTAAAAAGCGGATCAGTCAGCCCCTGAATCGTAAGCATAATTTCGACGACTCCCAGCTCCGTTCCCAGCGGATTGACGATAACCGAACCGCCTAAAATTTGATGAACCAGCTGATGACCGAAACAGATTGCGAGAGTGTGTATCCGGTGTTCGATTATCTGTTCGACCACTCGTTCCATCCCGCGGAAATAAGGGTAGTGCTGTGTCAGCGACGTGTGTGCGCCGGAAATGATGATCCCTTGATAATTCGGGATTCTTTCGGGTTCGACATTAGCGACCGGTTTGACTTTCCAAGTGCAATTACATTCTCCGCCGCCCTTCCGGATCATCGCATCGAAGTCACTCTGCTCACTTTTAAGCTCGGCGTAAGTCGAACCGGTTTTAATGATCAGGATGACAGGCGGCTTCATCTCATTCAGTTAAAATATTTTTCAACTTTTTGAATCAAATTTGGTTTCAGAAAAACCACGACTTTATCATCAGGCTGAATCTGCGTATCACCTTTCGGAATGATGATCTTGGAGCGGCGAATAATCGCGCCGATTATCATATCGAGCGGTAAGTCGAGGTCTTTGATCGGATGCTTGGTGATCGTGCTATCCGCATGCGGAATCAATTCAATGGCTTCGGCTTTGATGTCTTCGAATAAGGAAACTGCAATGACATTACCGCGTCGGATGTAACGCATAATGGCATTCACCGTCTCGATATTTTTACTGACGACGGCATCAATCCCGATTTTATCCAGTATCGGAATATATTCATAGGTCGTGACGTGGATGATAACGCGTTTGACGCCCAGATGCTTAGCCAGCAATCCCGAAAGGAGATTGGTTTTTTCGCTATCGGTAACCGCTACGAGACAATCCATCTCTTCGATGTTTTCCGAAGTTAAAAAATCAATGTCGGTTCCATCACCGTGCAGGACTAATGTATCGAGCAAATCGACGGCCACTTCTTCGGCGGTATCGCGATCCTGTTCAATCAATTTGACATTCATTTCGCGTGATAAAACCGCCGCCACTCGACTACCGAGTCGACCGGCCCCGATAATCATGATCCGCTGTTGTTCGTTTATTGGATAGCCAACCAGCTCGGCCACTTTGGCTATATCCTCTGCTTTAGCGATAAAATAAGCTACGTCTCCGCTTTTATAAATATTTTTACCGCGTGGAATTATCGTTTTTTCTTCACGCCGAATGGCGAGACAGAGAAAAGAGAGTCTCGAGTATCGGGCGGCGACTTCTTCCAGACTCTGATTGGCGATCGGACTATCTTTTTTTATATCCAAAGAAATTATCTGCAAGCGATCGTCCTCAAAGGTCACCAACTTTGAGGCTGAGGATTGCTCAACCAGCCGGATAATCGCCTCCGCGGCGGTCCGTTCGGGATGAATTAGCAGATCAATGCCCAGGTCTTTACCGGTTAAAACCGACTTGGCGCTGAATTCTTCACCGTGTACGCGCGCCAGACAGCGTTTAACTCCCATTTTCTTGGCAATTCCACAGGCCAGTA
>JALOAB010000092.1 GCA_023229045.1 Fidelibacterota bacterium | reverse complement strand
ATTATCGCGGACAGTATGTCCTGCTATCCTTCCATCCTCTCGCCTGGACTTCAGTATGCGCCCGTCAAATGCAGATGCTCGATGAAAATTTTGAGCGATTTGAAAAACTTAACGTCTTACCGGTCGGAATGAGTGTGGATTCGGTTCCGTCCAAAGAACAATGGGCAAAAGAACTCGGTCTGAAGAAATTGCGTCTGCTGGCCGATTTCTGGCCGCATGGCGAAGTCGCTAAACAACTCGGAATTTTTCGCGAAAGGCATGGTTTTTCGGAACGGGCGAATATCATTATCGATCCCGCCGGTCAGGTTATTTTTGAAAAGGTCTATGAAATTTCGCAATTGCCGGATCTCGAAGAAATCTTTAATTTCCTTGAAAATATCGAAAAGGAGTCGTAATGCTTAACAAACGTCAAACCGCGCCTGATTTTTGTCTGCCGGATCAGAATGGCAAATCGGTCTGCCTGCATGATTTTCACGGTAAATGGATCGTGCTTTACTTCTATCCCAAGGATAATACCAGCGGCTGTACGCGGGAAGCGATTGATTTTTCGGAACGGATTCCGCAATTCGCCGAACTCAACGCCGTTATAATTGGTATCAGCCCGGATTCAGTCCAAAGTCATGTCAATTTCATAAATAAAAATGCGTTGCAAATTATCCTGCTGGCCGATCCTGAGCATAAAGTTTTGCAGGAGTACGGGGTTTGGCAGGCTAAAAAACTCTACGGTCGTCAATATTTCGGGGTCGGGCGCACGACTTTTCTGATCGATCCGCAGGGGCGCATCGCCGAAATCTGGGAAAAAGTGAAAGTAGACGGTCACGCCGCCGCGGTTCAATGCACTCTGGAAACATTTAAATGAAGGAGGCTTTTCCATGTTCAAAGAACTTTTAAATCAACGCCGTGCGACACGCTCATTGGCGCCGGTGGAAATTAACCAGAAAATGATAAAGGATCTGGCTGAAAGCGCGCAATTGATGCCATCCTGTTTTAACAAACAGCCCTGGCGTTTCGTTTTTGTATTTGATAAAAAGCAGTTGACCAACCTGCATCAGGCACTCAATAAAGGCAATGAATGGGCGCGCAAAGCTTCTCTGATAGTAGCCGTCTTCACCAAAAAAGATCTGGACTGTGTCGTCAAGGAGCGCGAGTATTTCTTGTTCGACACCGGAATGGCGACCGCCGCCCTCATTCTGCGCGCCACTGAAATGGGATTAGTTGCCCATCCGATTGCCGGTTACGACGAAGAAAAAACCAAGAAAATCCTGAATATCCCGGATGAGTTTGAGGTTATCACGCTGGTGAATATTGGCAAACAGGCGCCTGAGATCGATCCCGAACTGAGTGATTTTCAGAAAAAGGCCGAAACCGAACGTCCGACTCGTCACTTGTTCGAAAATTTTGCTTATTTGAACAAATACAATTAAACTAATGCAGGTTGAAATATTTAATAAATTAAGGGGCATAAAATGGTTCAAAGTTCATCTTCAAACGTGCAGGGACCTTTGCTCATTCGTCAAATCGCTGAAAAAATCGGAATTCCTCAGGACGCACTGGATTTGTATGGAGATTACAAAGCCAAGATCAAGCTGAGCTATTTCGATCAGATTCGCCCCAATCCTGACGGCAAACTGATCCTGGTATCCGCCATGACGCCGACTCCGGCCGGCGAGGGCAAGACGACCACGGCGATCAGCCTAGCAATGGGGTTGAACCGTATCGGACACAGCGCCATTGTAACTTTGCGAGAACCTTCGCTCGGACCGCTTTTTGGCATGAAAGGCGGCGCCACCGGTTACGGTCAGGCTCAAGTGCTTCCGGTCGAAGAGATCAATATCCATTTTACCGGCGATATGCACGCCGTGACTGCCGCGCATAACCTGATCGCCGCCTGCCTCGATAATCACATTTTCCGTCGCAGAGAACCCTTAATCGATCCGCGACGGGTCACCTGGCCGCGGATCATGGATATGAACGACCGGGCTTTACGCAACATCATTGTCGGATTAGGCGGCAAATCCAATGGAATACCCCGCGAAACGGAATTTATCATAACCGCCGCTTCCGAAATCATGGCAATCCTCTGCCTCGTGGAGTCCTATTCTGAAATGCAGGAAAAGTTGAATCGCATCGTTCTGGGATATACTTACGACAATCAACCGGTTTATTTGAGTGATTTGAAAATTACCGGAGCGGTGGCGGCTTTGCTTAAAGAACCCTTAAAACCCAATCTGGTACAGACCACTGAGGGTACGCCGGCTTTTGTGCACGGCGGACCATTTGCCAATATTGCCCAGGGAACCTGCTCGATAATGTCGATGAAGCTGGCTACCGAATTTGCTGATTACGTCGTTACCGAAGCTGGTTTTGGATTCGATCTGGGTGGTGAGAAATTTTTCGACATCGTCTGCCGGACAGCCGGTCTGAATCCCCGGGCAGTCGTCCTGGTGGCAACCCTGCGGGCGCTTAAAATGCACGGTGGAAAATCCAAGTCCGAGCTGGATGTTCCTGACCTGAACGCCATCCAAAAGGGTTTTGAAAATCTTGAGAAACACATCGACAACCTCGCCAATTTTGGCATTCCGGGAATAGTTGCCCTCAACCGCTTTAGCGCCGATACAAATGAAGAGATCAAATTGTTCAAAAAATTGATTTCAACCAAAGGTAGCCCAATGGCAGTAGTCGATTCTTATGAAAAAGGCGGCGCCGGAGCCGTCGATTTAGCCGAACAAGTACATAAAATTGCCCAGCATGATCGTAATTTTACTCCACTTTATGATTTGAATCTACCGGTAACCGAAAAAGTCAGCATCGTATGTAAAAATATTTATGGCGCCGAAGAGGTCGAATTCACCCCGGAAGCCCGCGCCGATCTGAAACTGATCAAAAACCTCGGACTCGAGAATCTGCCGATCTGTATTGCCAAGACCCAAAACAGTCTCTCCGATAATCCGAAACTAATCGGGCGACCGCGCAATTTCACCGTCACAGTCAGGCGCATTGGAATATCAGCCGGCGCCGGATTTCTGGTGCCGGTAACGGGCAGTATGCTGTTGATGCCCGGTCTGCCGGCCAAGCCCGTGGCTGAGAATATAACCATCGACGACGAAGGCAACATCAGCGGCCTGTTCTGATTATTCACGGGATTGTGCTTAAACGCACAATATCCGGGACAACCTTTATCATCATTCTAAATCAAAAACACGATTTCTGATTGATTTCATTTTTTTGACATAAGTAAATCGTGTAATTTGAGGAGCAACGATGCTGAAGTGTAACTTGCGGAAAACCATTCTTCTTTTAACTTTACTCACAAGTCTGTCGGCGAGTGAAATGCGCAACGGCGACATCCGCGGGATTGTCGTCGATAATAGTACTCAGCAACCACTCCCGGGTGTGATAGTCATGCTGGAAGGTACCGAACTCGGAACGGCTACCGATCTGGACGGTAGCTTTTATTTCACCAATCTGCGCCCGGGCAGTTATCATATTCGATTCCAGATGATGGGCTACGAACCGCAGACCAAACTCAATATCCCGGTCAATCCCGACCGCACCCAGACTTTAAATATCGGATTGCTGCAGACCGTGCTGGATATGGAAGGAGTCACGGTCACAGCCGATTTTTTTAAAAAGGCTAAAGATGCGGTCATCAGCGACCGAAGCATTGACTTCACCGAATTTATCAACGATCCGGGCAGTGCGATGGATATCCAACGCATGATGCAGGCTCTGCCATCCGTTGTGTCCGGCTCCGACCAATACAACGAGATCGTAGTGCGCGGCGGCGCGCCGGGTGAGAACCTTTTCATCATCGATCACATCGAGATGCCCAATCCCAACCACTTCGGCGAACTGGGAACCGGCGGCGGACCGGTCAGTATGATTAATCCGCTTTTCATCGATGAGGTAGATTTTTACGCCGGCTCGTTTCCAGCCCGTTACGGTGATAAAGCCTCCTCAGTAATGGATGTAAAATTACGCGAAGGTAATCGCGAAAAATTTGAATCAATTATTGATATGGGAATGTCCGGAATCGGCGCGCAGATCGAAGGGCCTTTGGCTAATAAAAAGGGCTCTTATATGCTGAGTTACCATAAAAGCTATCTCGATCTGATCGTCTCCAATATTGGTTTGACCGCGGTTCCTAAATATTACAACGCCCATGGTAAAATCGTTTACGACTTGAATAATAAACACAAACTCATCTGGAACGGCATTTACGGCAAGGACCGCATTGATATCGTTGATGAAGATAAAAAGGCTTCGCGCGGCGCCGAAAATGTCAATGTGCGCGGCTGGGAATATGCCACCGGTCTTTCATTAAAAAGTCTCTGGAATCAAAACACCTATTCCATCTTTACGCTGTCACAGGTCGGCAATAACTGGTGGTATCGTGGTTTTCACGATGACGGCGCGATCTACTTTCGCACCGATAACACCGAAACCGAAATCTGTCTGAAAGGCGATTTCGTCCATCGCTTTGATGAAGGCAATGAGATCACCACCGGCTTCAGCGTAAAAAGATTGAATTCCAACATTCTATACTGGGCTGATAGCGATACCCTGTTCGGTCATGCATATTATATAGACGGCTCGCAGAATCCCCAAATTTTCCGCGACTGGCCGATTCCCGGAACTATAAACTCGTCCGTAATTGTAGATACTATCAGAACCTATGACGCTATGAGTCTCGATAAAAATATATATTCAGAAAAATATGCCGCTCATTTTCAATGGAAATTTAATCCCTGGTCGGCGTTGACGATTCTGGCTGGTTTGCGCTGGGATTATTTTGCTTATAATAATTATCAGAGTCTTTCGCCTCGATTGGGAATTTCTTACGCTCTGACGCCGGTGACCAAAATCAACGCCGGCTATGGTCGCCACTATCAAGCGCCGTTGACTCTCAACCTGATCGCCGAGTCGAGCAATAAAGACCTGAAAAGCAAGTACACTGACCAGGTGGTCGTCGGCTTCGAACATTTATTCGCCAGAGACATTCGCGCGACGGTCGAAGTCTATTCACGGCGCTATCACAACATCGAAATTTATAAAACATCCACCACTCTCGATTCACTCGATTCGAGTAATGAATTACTCGATATCGGCGAAGGTCACGCCGAAGGAGTGGAATTATTCATTCAGAAAAAACTCTTCGAACGCTTCCGCTGGATTGGCAGTTATTCGTATTGCGTAGCCAAACAGTCCGATCCGCGCTATCCGGAGCGGGAGTACAATACTTCTTATGATTATCGCCACATCTTCACAGTTGTGTTTGGTTACCGTGAAAAACTAATGGACAAAGCCTGGTATCAGCAATTTAAAAAGACCAACGTATACAAATACGCCGGTTGGCTTCTACCGATCGGGGACGAAATTGAATTCGGCGTGCGCTGGCGTTACCTGGGCGGAAAACCATACAACCAACCGCAGTACGATCCATACTTACAACGCTGGTATACTCCTGCGGATCAGGAATACAATGCGAGCCGTTTCCCGGCTTATCATCGCCTCGACATTCAGTACACCCAGCGTTATATTTTCAAGAAAGTCAATCTGGTTTTTTATATGGAAGTGCAGAATGTCTATAATCGCGACAATATCTGGGATTATACCTATAACAGTGACGGCACGGTCTCGCGCGTCTCGCAATATTCGCTTTTCCCGGTTGGCGGTTTCATCCTGGAATTCTGATTTTAAAATCCCGACTAACAGTTTCGTCAGATTCTCAAATCTGACGTGATTTACCGCTCGTCAGGTCTAAGGATCTGACGAAACATTTATGCCAATCAGTCATTCCGAGGAGTCCCGATCTTATCGGGACGACGAGGAATCGCATCGGTCAGGATAAAAATAATCCGAAGGTTGAGATTATCAGCAGGCGGGAATTCAAATAGAAATAAGACACGAACGAATCAGTCGCTGAATTAATCCAGTGAATTTAGATTAAAGAATTGCCTTTCATTCTCATAACTGCTATGTTTCATTGAAAGTTGGATAACTGGAAAGTGTATTAATAACGGGATAAGTTGCATAGCATCGAAAACAAGCCGGAAAGTTGAGAATTTTCCGGGAAACCATAAACCAAGAAAAGGAGAAAAGAAATGTCAACCGAAAACCTGATCTCTGTGGAAGTCACCCCCGAAGACAAAGAGGCCATCGAAGCCGCTATCAGGGTGCTGGAGGATAAACTGATGCCATATCTGACAGCCCTTACCCCTGCTCAGCGTAAAAGTCTGCCAAAAATGAGCGACAAAACCACCCCGTTCGTCGATAAGGTTAAGGAGTACTTCACGACCGCACCGGAATTCATACCCGCTTTCGTCAGCCTGCCCGAATTCAACAAGGACTACGAGGCGAATGCCATGCTGACGTCTTTCTTACGAAAGCTTGAACCAGTCATCGGCGGCCTTGACGACACTCGACTACTGACCGGCAGTGAATGTTACAAACCGGCTTTAGCCTATTACAATTCGGTCAAGGTCGCGGCCAAAATGAACGTTCAGGCGGCCAAAGAAATCTATAACGAACTCAAAAAGAGGTTCGAAGGACAGGGCAAAGCCCCGGAAGAAACAACTCCCCCGACTGCCTGAAAGTCCTGACCACTGAGAAATTCCGGAAATCCGGTTCCTGAAAACCTGAACATGCCGCTACCTTCCGGCAACTAAAAAATAATTTCGCGCGGCATAATATACTCTAATCTCACAGATACCAACTCGATTACAGGTAAAAATTACACCGAAGAATCGGGAAAGGGAGAATTGGTTCAATTTGAAGTATCATATCCGACTTCCGAAGCATATCTCCCCATATCGCATGTACCCCCTCCCTCTTCAAACCCGAACTGACCCACCTCAAAACAGAATTAGTTCGTATAAAAGACGAACTGGTTCACTTCGGGACACAACCGGTTCATATAAAAGATGAACTGCTTCACTTTCGGACACAACTAATTCGTATAAAAGTTGAATTAGTTCACTTCCAACCACAACTGGTTCTTATGAAAGATGAATTAGTTCGTCTCCGAACCAAACTGGTTCGCTAAAAATACCAATTAGTTCGAATAAAAGATGAACCGGTTCGTTTGTGAAGTGGAGTATCGGATATTTTATGATTTTAACCGCGTGGGAATAAAGCAGTCTATGTCTTAATTATACAAACCCTGTGCAAAGGTTTGATAAAATGCCGGTAAATAATTAAAATAAACTGGTTATTGAAGGCAATACGGCTAATAAAAGGGAGAAATCCTTTTGATATTATTCAAAGATAAATACCGAACCGATTCAATCCGCCTGGCCAAATATGATTATGCGCAAATGGGATTGTATTTCATCACGATAATAACGCATAACCGCGGTTGTATTTTCGGAAATATTAAAAATAATATCATGATCCTGAATGATCCTGGTAAAATCGCCGAAAAATGTTGGAGGGGAATCCCGTTTCATTTTCCGAATGCGTCCCTGTTGGAATTCATTATCATGCCCAATCATATTCACGGAATTATAGCATTATCAGTAGAGACATCCCGATTCATCGGGGCCGTGTCTCTACGTTCTAAATCCGAACATTTCGGAAAACCAACCCGGCAATCCATTCCTACCATTATCCGGTCTTTCAAATCCGCCACGACTAAGATGACTAACGAATATCGAAATTTCAATAGACAACCAGTCTGGCAATCCGGATATTATGAACATATAATTCGCAATGAAGATGAATTGAACCGCATCCGGGAATATATCTTGACCAATCCGCAGAATTGGTTAAAAGATGCCTACACAGAATAAATCATTTTATACGCGGCATTTTTTTTCTGTAGAGACACGGCATGCCGTGTCTCTACAATGTCCGGGAAAATCCTTGATATAACTCCGACAATTGTTTAATATCTAACCGTTAAAAATTTGATGTATAGTTGACGAAATATTTTTAAATCCAAGAGGGATAAAATGACCCAAACCGATAAACGTCACGAGGAACAGTTTTTAAAAGCCCTGGAAGAAATATTCATCGGCGCCCGGATCGAAGGCGAATCCGGCTATATCAAACTGATGAAAATCAAATCGTCTTATTTCAAACACGCCGTCTTCCCCGCCCTGCTAAATGAGATTGACAAAGCCTGTAAACCCTTTGAAAAAGGCTTTCGCGAAGAACTATTCGATAAACTATACGATTTCTTCAGTCATTATTTCAGTGAAAGCGGCTCGATCTATTTCTGCAATACCGCCCAGCACGCCAATATTTACGAAAAAGTCTATACCGACGACCGCGATGTCATCCTCTTCTGGAAAACCCAGATGCT
>JALOAB010000091.1 GCA_023229045.1 Fidelibacterota bacterium | reverse complement strand
CATGCACGGCATCTGCCTTTCCAAACGCGATAAGGAAAGGTTCATCTATCTGCATAATCATTATCTGAAATTGGAAAGTAGTGATGAACGTTTTAAGGGCAATGTCAAGACTGAGGTCGCGGAACTGGCTCAGCGTTGGTTTGATATTTCGCCTGAGATCGTGCGTCGGGCAGAAAAAGCCCTGTGGGAAAATTTGTATCACGATCGCGAATTAGGCTATAAAGTCCCAAAATGGGTAAAGTGATTATTATTTTTTTTATCTAATCGCGTTTACTGCTCACGACTGATATTCGCTCCCAGTTTCCTAAAGCGCGGTACAATGTCTTCGTAGCCGCGATCAATCAGCTCGGCTTTCTCGATTTTACTTTTACCACGGGCGATCAGGGCGGCGATCACCAGCGCGATGCCAGCCCGTATATCGGGACTGACGATTGGTTGCCCTTTCAGCCGCGTCGGTCCGGAAACGAGAACCCGATGCGGATCGCATTGCACGATTTGGGCGCCCATAGTGACTAATTTATCTACGAAAAACATGCGCGATTCATACATCCAGTCATGGCACAGGGTTGTGCCT
Source organism: Fidelibacterota bacterium (assembly GCA_023229045.1). GTDB lineage: Bacteria > Fidelibacterota > UBA2242 > UBA2242 > UBA2242 > JAGNGI01. The sequence continues at coordinate 7,904 of JALOAB010000091.1, read as the reverse complement.
TTTGCCTGAGTCGCCAGAACGACCATCGGACTCATCAGATCGGTTGGAAAAACCGGCCAGACACCGACCTGGACTTTGGGAATTGCCACAAGGTTTTTGGTTGGTTTGACGACCATTGTTTTTTCATCGCCATAGGACAATTTAACGCCCATTTGACTAAGGATAAGGTTTACGATCGTCAAATTTTGACGTTCAGCTTCGTGAATGACGACCTCGCCTCCGGTGCAGGCGGCCGCGATTGCGAAAGTTCCGGCTTCGATATGGTCGGGCATGATGCGGTGCTGAAAACCTTTCAATCGGCTAGTTCCGGTAATTGTCATACGATTGGTGCCCGCGCCTTGAATTTTCGCCCCCATTTTCAGCAGAACTTCGGCTAAATCTTGGACATGCGGTTCGCCGGCGGCATTATCAAGAATCGTCTGACCATCGATCACCGCCGCCAGCATCATGGCATTCTCAGTCGCGGTCACTGACGCTTCACGCATGAAAACGTAATTGGCTTTCGGACGTTTCAGGCATAATCGATAACCGTGATCGATTATATTGACTTTGACGCCCAGTGCCTGCAGTGCGTCGAAGTGCTGATCGACTTTCCGCCGACCAATCACGCATCCGCCCGGCGGCACCATTTCGACTTCGCCGGTGCGCGCCAGCAAGACGCTCAGATAGAGGATCGAAGCGCGCAGAGTACTGGCGAATTCGTCATTCAGGCGTGATTTACTGATCGAACCCGAAATCTGAAACTTATGGGTCGAAAGCATCTTTACCGACTTACCCAGATCGCTCAGCATCGCCAGCATCGATTGCACATCACTGATATTCGGCAGGTTTTCAATTACGCAAGTCTCGTCGGTCAAAACCGTCGCCGCAATAATTGGCAATGCGGCATTTTTATTACCTGCTACGACGATCTCACCGGATAGAATCTGATTACCTTCAATAATAAATCTGGACATATCAGCCTTTCATAGCATTAAAATTTTCCAACAAATTCAACCTCGGTCTCCAATTCCAAACCGAGCGCGTCATGCGCTTTGACTTTGATTAATTCTACAAGTTGGTACACATCATCGGCTTTGGCGGTACCATCATTTTCAATAAAGGCGGCATGTTTTTCAGAAATGAATGCGCCGCCAATACGATAGCCCCTAAGGTTTAAAACTTTATCAATCAGGTATCCGATTGATGAAGTCGGTAAGTTATATTTTTTCTGGATTTCAGGCGCTAGATTTTTAAAAATGCATCCGGCTGAACGCCGCGGTTGTCGGGATTTGAGCAACCGCCACTCTTTGGCTTTCTGCCCGGCTTGTTCAACATTTCCGGCATCGAGTAGCAATTCAATCCATAGTACAATTTCCTTGGTTTGCTGTAAAATGCTGAAGTCGTAAGCGAATTGAAAATAGGCATTATCGACAATTTTCGTGGTAACACCATCGGTCAATTGAGCCCGGTGAACCAGATGACCAAAATATGCATGCGCACCGTGCATGTTCATATAAACCGCTCCGCCGACGGTCGAAGGAATCCCGCTGAACCATTCCAATCCGGTCAGACCTTGTTTAAACATCTCCTCAATCAGGGCGCTATTGCTGAATCCCGAATCAACCCGGACTATTTTTTTGGGTAAAGAACTTACATCCGCCTCTCCGGCTCGCAATTCCTCATCGATCGGATTATATCGCGATGTAATCCTCTTCGGCTTACTAACTTTGGTTTCGCCGATTATTTCCCATGATTTTGACCGGTTTAAAATTATCAGTCCGTCAAAACCGCGACCCGAAATGATTAAATTACTCCCACAGCCGATCACCCGAAACGGCACCTGATTGGCGACCGCCAACCGCACGCTTAATTCAAGCGCATTAAAATCATCAGCCGTAACTAACAATCGCGCATTTCCACCCACTCTCAGCGTGGTGAACTGTGCCAGAGATTGCTCTTCCCGATATGAAATACGATTCCGTTCTAATTCTGCGATGAGGTTTTTAATTTTCGGCATGCCTGAAATTCTTAGCTTTTAAAATACCTTGATAAATTAACATGCCCCGCTATCAATAACCTTAAAAATTTTATCTAATCCGCTTATCAATTAACGATAAGTCGAGAGTGATTAGAAACCCTGGCAAAGCAAAGAATTACTTATTTTGGTCGAAGACAATTTTTATGACTACGATTTTCTTTGAGAACACTTTTATTTCAAGCCGGTTGGGATCCGTTACATCGATCGGCGCTATGACATGTTCTTCGAGCGTTAAATAACGGGCGGCTTTAATGGGCAGACAGGTTTTTATCTCACCATCGATCATGTTAGGGGTTGGATTGTAAAGCCGCAGAATTGCGCCCTGTCCATCTGCCGTCGATTTAAAAGCGGAATACAGTAATGTGTCGGGATTCACCTTTAAAAACTGCATCCTGGCCGGCAGAGCACCGCCAGTTTGTGATAGTTGACGCAATATCAGCGGATTATTGAACATCACTGCCTCGGTCAAAATTGTACCGGTTTCCCAGTCTGCCAGATGCGGATAAAACGCCAGGTGGATTTCGGTTTTTTCGTTGCGTAACGCTCCCTGACCGTCACTATTTTCAGAACGAACTATTTGAAAATCACGGACCAAAGTCATGGTCAGGGCATTATGCTTACCTTTGGTTAGCTGATATTCATTGATACCATCGTTTAGAATTGCAAATCCTCCCTGTTCATTCGAAACGCCCACGAAATTGCCCATCGTCAGCATTCTGCAACGCGGATTGGATTTAGCGATAAAACTACGCGGTTCGACTGAGAAAAAACCGTCGGTGTAAGTATTATCCGGCACGAATCCGATCGGGAAGCAAATTTTAATCATATGATCGAAGGCGCGATCGTTGATTTCCAGCTTCAAATCAACCTGACGCGCCAAGCGATCGAGAGTCACGATTTCAATTATCTTGATCCATTCATGTTTGGAACTGCGTCGGAAATGAGTCCAGTTGAACGAACCTGGTATTTCCCAAAAATATTCTATCCGGTAAGCGGCCGCCAGAGGTGAGTTATAAAGTAATTTGATCTGAGGATGTAGTTTCCTGGTTGTCAGGGGAATGTGGGTAGCCGTTTTATCTTCGGCTCTATATTTTCCCAGATCGACTTCATCAATAAAATAGGCGACTTCCGCGAAAAATTCACCAGTTTCCTTAGCAAATACCTCCAGAGTGCCGTTGTCATTAATCTCGACTCTCAGAAAATCATTTTCCAGTATGTTATTTTCCGGACTGATCGGCGGAGCCTGAAATGGTTTCGGTTTATCGTAAAGTTCGACCTGGTATGTTTTCCAGCCCATCCCGGGAAAATTCATCAGATCAATTGCGCAATGATATTTAGCGGTGTCTTTGCCATCAAATTTAAAAAGCGCTCCCTCTTCTTTGTATAGAATCCGGAACGGAATTTCCCGCCCATCGACTTCATGAACCGCGATACTATTCCGATCAATCGTAAAAGGCATTTCTATGACAATTTCCACAACCTCGGAGCGGCTGTACGGTAAAGGATTAATAACTGTAAAATAGTAGCATTCTTTGGGTGATTTTTCGATATGAATATCACTAACGATAGATGCGATAATTCCTTTGATCTGGTCGGTGGTCTCAGTCATCAAGTGGTTCAGCTCGGTATAGAGCGTCTGCACAAATTTTCCGGGTTGCTTATCCACCAGACAGGTAAACACCTGGTTTTTCAGGTAATCACTCCAAATTTTCTCAACCGCGATAGGCGTCGCGTTCTGTTTTAAATAATTAATTAACAAAGACCACGGCTCAACCATATATTGCAAAAAATTCTCGAGGCGATGGTTGATAATGCCGATATCGACACTGTGTTTTAAAAAATAATCAAACTGAGTCTCAGCGTTTTCATCAGCAGTCTCGAGACAAATCTCGCCCTTAAAGCTATTCAATTCACGCTGATCGATCGTATCCTTGATATTCCAGATACATTCCGGTATTGATTCAATTTTTATTTCGGCTTTGAAAGCAGAGGCCAGTTTTTCGTACTGCATCGACATCGTATCCAGCCCTTTTCTGTCATTGAACTGGTATACGATTATCATATTAGTGCTTTCATCAAAGTATTTTTGGAGGATTTCTTTTATACGGGTTTTTGAAACGGTAAGTGTCTCAGGAGTGATAAATGCCGCCCGACCCACCAAAACTTTTGAGCCGTCGCCGCCTTCCCAGATAAACTCACCGGCTTTTTTTTCAGTCAATTGAATATCATAATCGGTTAAGAGCGCATCGATGTTAAATCCGGTTAAAATCTGAGGCGCTTGTGAGTTGCGGCCGCGTAAGCTCCTGAAGTAATTGCCTTTAAGCACTTCCCCAATCTGACGTCCTTTCTGGTGTCCGATGAGTAGATTACGGATCAATGATTCGCCCGATGTATGTCCGGCATTAAACTGGATAAAGAATGGACCGATGAATAATTTTTTTTGCTCAATCAATTGCCGAACCAAAGCCCTTTTATCGGGATTGTTCTCCAGAAAACCAAGCAAGGGAAGAATCATCTGACCGATATGATAAATATCCGAGCAGTTTTCCTGTTGTAAAATGATTAATATTTCATTAATCACGTTATCAATCTGTTCCTGAGACGGAAATGGCAATGAACGATACGGCGTATAAACCGGTACCCAGTACAATATTTTCTTCATCGCAAAGACAGCATTTATATTATTTTTACACTCACAAACCTGATAGCCCAGAATCTGATTTGCTAGTCGAAATATATCACATAATTGGTAATATATTCAATTTTTTTATTGCTACTGCCAGAAGATTTGCTTTAGATCACTACTTAACATCAAAAATCAATCTGGATTTTTTCAATTAATTGCACTATCTTGTTGGCACTTTGGAAGTCTTATGAATAACCAGGAAAAAATTATAATCGGCGGAATGATCGAATTACGGGACCTGATGATGTTTTCGGTGTTAGCGCTTCCCGATCAGCCAGGTTCAGCCGGTCGAGTCTTAACCTACTTCGGACAGAACGGCATCAGTGTCGATTTTATAACCGAAAGTAGTAATTTGGAAGGCACCGCTGACCTGACTTTTTGCATTGGTCGTCAAAACAAATCCATTATCACCCAGACTCTTCAGGATTTAAAAACTATCATTCAGGCTAAAGATTACCGGGTAACCGAACCGGTCGCAATCGTATCATTTTACGGACCGCATTTCCGGGAAAAACCGGCTATTGCGGGGAAAATTTGTCAAACTCTAGGTGCGGCCGGGATCAACATCCTGGGAATCTCCACCAGTATCTCCTCCATAAGTTGCGTTGTATATGACAATCAGGTCAATACCGTCCACCAGGCGATTGCCGCTAGTTTCAAATTCGCCGAGTAATAATGAATCCCCCCAAATCTCTCACCAGTGACGAAAATAAAAGCCGTGCGCAATTAATCTGGGAATTAAATCAAGTGCGCCAGAGAATGGCGCGGCTGGAAGCGGCTGACATCGAACGGAGACGGGTTGAAAAATCTCTCGATAAATATGAAAAAAAATTTCGCGAACTGGTCAACCTCTTGCCTCAGACAATTTATGAATTGGATAAAGATGATAAGTTTCGCTTTACCAACCAGGTAGGTTTCGATACTTTCGGATATGACCAACAGGATATCGATGCCGGGATCAATTTTTATCAGCTTTTCATCCCCGAAGAACGCGAGAAACTAAATCGTAATATTCAAAGAATATACAACGGAAGCGAAGTTGAGGGTCATGAATACACCGCTTTGCGCAAGAATGGCACGACTTTTCAGGCTTTGATATATTCAAGTCCTATAATGTACAATGAAAAACCGGTCGGTTTGCGCGGCGTAGTCATCGACATAACCGATCGAAAACAAGTGGAGCAGGATCTCAAAGATTCCCGCGATCAATTCCGCAACCTTTCAGCGCATCTGCAATCCGTGCGCGAGGAGGAACGTTCCTATATCGCCCGTGAAATTCATGACGAACTCGGTCAAGCCTTGACCGCCTTAAAAATGGACCTGATCTGGATGAATAAAAGACTGACCCCGGGCCAAACTGAAATTGCAGAAAAAATTGACTCCATGTTCAATCTGATGGATAAAACAATTCAGACTATCCGGCGGATTTCGACCGATTTACGACCTGGCTTGCTTGATGATCTGGGATTGACTGCCGCTCTCGAATGGTACTGCGAAGATTTTCAGAATCGCACCGGTATCAAATGCAATCTGCGCATAAAGCCAGCTGAAATGGAAATCGACCAGGAACGTAGTATCGCTATTTTCCGCATTTTTCAGGAGACGTTAACAAATGTCGCCCGGCACGCCCAGGCTAACGAAGTCAAAGCTGATCTGAGAATAAAAAACCACGATTTTGTAATGAAAATTATTGACAACGGCATCGGTATTTCCGATGCTCAGGTCAACGACCCCCAAAACCTGGGACTGGTGGGATTGCGTGAACGCGTCTATCCCTGGAACGGCCGCATCGAAATCAAAGGTCGTCCGAATAAAGGCACAACTGTTCTGGTATGGATTCCATTAGACAGGAATGAGTGATGATAAACCTGTTGATAGTTGATGACCATCCATTAATCCGCCAGGGATTACGGCAGACTTTTTTAGACACCGACGATATTCGGGTAATTGATGAAGCCGGCGATAGCGCCTCAGCCATTGTCAAAATTCAACGCAATTGTTACGATGCAGTAATCCTGGACATCTCATTACCCGGTCGCAGTGGTCTGGATACATTAACGCAAATCAAGTGCCTGGCGCCCCGTTTACCAGTTCTGATCCTGAGTATTTACCCTGAAAATCAGTACGCAGTCCGGGTTTTGAAAGCCGGCGCCGACGGTTACCTGACCAAAGAAAGCCCGCCGGATGAACTCATCCAGGCAATCCGCAAAATCGTACACGGCGGCAAATATGTCTCACCAACACTTGCTGAAAAATTAGCCGACAACCTGGCTGACAATAATCAGACTGCCACTCACGAAACCCTCTCCGATCGCGAATTCCAGACTATGTTGGCCATCGCCAACGGTAAAACCGTCAAGGAAATCGCCGACGAATTAAATCTCAGCGTCAAAACTATCAGCACTTACCGCACTCGCATCCTCCGCAAAATGCGTCTGAAAAATAATGCCGAAATCATCTGCTATGCCGTCCGACAGGGACTGGTGAAGTAAAAAAGATTGCGTCATTCGATGGTCATTGTCCGGCTACCGCCGGAGTCATTCGATAGTCACTCGATAGTCAATAGAGCCGCCTTCGGCGGCGTCATTGATAGTCATTTATGGTCATTAGATAGTCATTTATAGTCATTAAGGCAATAAGGCATTGAGGCGTTCATTTTGAGATTTGAATTCTGAAATCAGCAATTTGGAATCTTCAATCTCCAATTTCCAACTTACAATTTTCAATTGCCTTTTATCCAAAACCTTGCTATATTACTTACGAGTAACTTACGAGTATTTGACAAAACGAGAGGAAAAGAAAGATGTTTGGAAAACTTTCACCTAAGAAACAGCGCTTCGTAGATTTTATTCGCGATTTCACTGAAACCCACAAACGCGCTCCAACCTTTATGGAAATTATGCATGCCTTGCAAATCAAATCGCCGGGCACGGTCAATTGGTACGTGCGCGAGCTGGAAAAATCCGGCGCGCTCCGGCGTTCCGCCAGACCCAATGCCAAACGCGCCCTGTCCATTCCGGAAGACGGAACCACTGTGACATTGCCCTTGCTCGGGTTAATCGCCGCCGGTTTCCCGTTGGAAGCCATCGAGAACCAGGAGACGATTGCCGTGCCGCCGGTCTACCTGCATCCGGCCAATTACGTTCTGAAAGTCAAGGGCGATTCGATGATTGACGATAACATCCAGGATGGCGACTA
>JALOAB010000156.1 GCA_023229045.1 Fidelibacterota bacterium | reverse complement strand
CTGATCATCGCCATCGGCGGCGGTTCGGTAATAGATACCGCGAAAGTCGTTCGGGCGAGTCTGTATAAAAATGAATTTGACGTTAATAAAGTATTTGATAAAGCGCCGGTAAGGGAAAAAATACCGGTGCTTTTTGCCATACCCACCACGCATGGCACCGGCAGTGAAGTCACAATGTGGGCGACGGTTTGGGATAAGGAGAAAAAGGTCAAGAAATCTTTAGCCGAACTAGAGAATTATCCTACGTTGGCGCTCTACGATGTCTCAATGGTGAAGAATCTGCCGGTTAAAATATCGGTTGCGACTACTCTGGACGCCTTATCGCACGCCTTTGAAGCGATCTGGAATAAGAACAGGAATCCGGTTTCCACTCAGTACGCCATCCAGGCAATCAAACTGATTTATGAAAATATCGATGGTATCAGAGATGATACAAGTTACGAGACTCGCCGAAATTTACTGATAGCCTCGGCTTACGCAGGATTGGCATTTTCAAATACCCGAACAGCCGCCGCCCATTCGATTAGCTATCCCCTGACGCTTAAGTACAATATACCGCACGGAATTGCCTGCTCAATCACTTTGAAAAGCCTTTTTGAACTGAATAAAGTTCACCTTAAAAGCGAAATAAAAAGCATTCTGACAGCACTGAATATCAGCAGTATGAATCACTTCTGGGAAAAAATTCTGAAGAATATTAAGATGAATATTCCATATAATTTACATGAATACGGTGTGCCGGAAACCGATATTCCCGCCATAGTCTCATCGAGCTTTCAGGGTGATAGAATTGGGAATAATATCGTTACGTTGAACCAGGATATAATAAAAGAAATAATTAGTAGCATATACTGACCTAACCTGACACGCATCGCAATATTCACACTGATAAGAAAATCATGTCCATTATGCAATTAACAGTAAAAGTATTTAAATATTTGAAAAGACAATTTTTGGCATTCCTGTACCGAACTGCTGACTATCTTGTACCCAAAATAGACAATCTGGTAATTTTCTCTCAGATTAGGAGTCGGTATTCTGATAATGCACGAGCTTTATTTGAATATATGTCAGGCGATCCAGCCTGGCAGATTGTTTGGCTGGCTGACGACCTTCATGTCCAGCAACAAATTAAGGAGAGCCTTCCGGAATCTCGGGTAATTCTTCGTAAGAGTAGCGCCGGCTTATGGGTATCTTTACGCGCGAGGTATGCGATCATCACCCATGGTTTAGGTGATTTGGAATTTTATCAGTACAAATCAAGAAAGAAATATATTATCCAATTGTGGCATGGCATCACGGTTAAAAGTATAGGAATTCTCGATAGTCAATTAGATAGAAAACTGCTCAAAAAATACATTCGGCGAGAAACCAGGCATTACGATCTGGTGATCGCGTCTTCGGACATTGAACGTTATCTGGTGGCGGCATACGCAAACATTGATGTCAGGAAAGTAGTGGTGACTGGTTTGCCCAGAAACGATTTCTTGTGCAATTCAAACAGTTCTACCAATTCTGTGGCTCGACTCGATGAGACTTTACGGCAGGGTATTAAGGGGAAGAAGGTTATTCTCTATGCTCCGACTTTTCGAGATAGCGGCACGACCAAATTTTTTCCCTTTGATGATTTTAAAATACAGGAGCTAGAACAATTTCTTAGCCGGCATAATGCAGTATTATTAATCCGACCCCATCAGGATGATTTTAAAAATCAGGAAACATTAAGCTCATTGGTAAATTCGTCGTCAGGCGATTTTTTACTGGCTGGCAGTAACGAAGTCCCTGAGACAGCCGACCTCTTGCCATTCGTCGATGTCATCATCACCGATTATTCGTCAATCTATATCGATCTGTTATTGCGTGATATACCACCGATTTTCGTCCCTTATGATCTGGAGACGTATCAGAAAGTACGGGGATTAGCCTATGACTATGATCTGATTACTCCGGGGCCGAAAATATTCACACAAGCTGAGTTGCTAAAGGCTACTGCCGATGCTCTTAATGGCGCTCCGAATTTCGCAGAGCACCGCGCTTTTGTGAAAAAGATGTTTCATAAATATACTGACGGTCGCGCTTGCGAACGCGTTGTCGAAGCGTTGAAACAGTTGCCACATTTGCAAACCTGAGATATAAAACTTTAAAAACCTAGATACGATTGACCTGATTATTACTCTAAAAAAGATTACAGTACTGTACAATAATGAGCGCCTCAACTAACCAAAGTAAACAAGTCGGCATGGAATTCCGAAAACTGGGCATTAATATCGGACAAACTTTTGGTCGCCAGTTACTGGGGATTCTCTTTGGCGTAGGCTCCGCCGCTATTATTGCCCGCATTCTGGGACCTGAGGGGAATGGACAATATGCGGTAGCCATGCTTTTACCGACGATTTTATCAACCTTTTTAAACCTGGGTGTATCGCCCGGTAATGTCTATTTCGTCGGTCGCCATTCGATCACACCGCGGGTCGCAGTGCGTACCAGCGTGCGGATGTGGGTAATAATTACGCTTGCCGGTGTTTTAATAGGCGCTATTTCTGTCATTTTCTTCGGTAATCGCTTATTTCCGGGGGTTCCTGCGTTACTATTATGGCTGGCATTGTTGGCTTTTCCGCTGGTTTTACTGCAGAGCTTTCTATCGAGTTTGTTTCAGGCTGTTCAGGATTTTCGTCGCTATAACCTGGCAATCCTGATTTCTCCGGCGATTACGCTTTTACTCGTATCTATATTCATTATTTTCAGGAGCGGCGGTGTAGCTACAGTCGTTCTTATTTACTTAGTTGCCCATTCGGTGAATTTAATAATCACCTGTATCCTGCTACGTCCGATCCTTGCGACTGAGCCTGATCATACTGAATCAACCACGGGATACGCCCGGCAATTGATCAATTATGGATTCAAAGCTCATTTAAGTAACATTCTGTCTTTTGTCAATAGCCGATTGGATGTGTACTTAGTAAACTTACTAATCAATCCAGCCGCGACCGGGATATACGTTATTGCCATTTCGATGAGTGAGCAAATATGGCTATTATCAACGGCGGTCAGTACGGTCATTCTGCCTCGTTTATCCGAACTCCACGTAGATGAACAGGCTCGCCGACAACTCACGCCATTCATTGCGCGCTGGGTATTAATAATTTCAATAATTATGGCAATTCTCCTGGCGTTGCTGGCGGTTCCTTTTATCAGATTATTCTTTGGAGCGGCTTATCTCGGCGCGGTAACGCCTTTACTGTTCCTGTTGCCCGGGATTATTTTAGGCAGTCTTTCGCGGGTGCTGGCTAACGACATTGCCGCGCGCGGTCGCCCGGAACTGAATATGTATACGGCTCTGATCGTTATAATAGTGAATATAATCTGCAACCTGTTATTGATACCGGCTATGGGAATAGCCGGCGCGGCTCTGGCCACTACAATTGCCTATTCACTGACTACCGTCTTCCGGATCTTTATATACGCCTGGTTAAGTAAGAACAAATGGTATGCACCTTTTCAATTTACCGCACTGGACAAACAGGCCTTACAAGGAGTCAGGCGTTTAATCCGAAAATAAAGGTCGCATCGCTTGGTGACAACTTCTGTAATTATTTACTGATAATGCAATAAGGTAAAAATATGTTTGGGATAATGTATGCTGATTCAAAAAAGGCTAAAACAGGTTTAAACCTTGAAAGCGATAATAAGGCGCACGTTGTAAAATTTAGCGATGATAATTTTATTTTTGAGGATGATGATTACAAAATTGCAGTGGAAGGATACGTACTCAACAGTGATGAAATTTTATTGGAAACCGGTTGTTCTTCATTAAAGAACGCGATTCTTAATTTTGCCAAAACAAATGATCAAAAAATCGCGCAAACTTTCAAAGGTTCTTTTGTTATTGTAATTGAAGATAAGAAAAATCAAGTCGCCAAAGTTATCAATGATCTGCTTTCAAAAAAACCAGTCTATTTCTATCAATCCGGGGAATGCTTTGCATTTTCTACTTCTTTTTTAGAATTGGCAGATCAAGTGAAAGCAGACGGTATCAAACTCACCCTTAATCCGATTGCCAGCCAGATGATGCTCAGGAAGGGTGAACTGTACGAGGATGTGACCTACGCAAACGAAATCTCCTATCTGATGCCTTTTCAATGGCTTAAATGGGAGAATGGTCTTTTCATCATGGAAATTCCGCGTCCGGAACCGCTTATAAATGTTTCACAGCAAGAGGCGATCAGCGAACTCGACCGACGTTTCGAAAAAGCCTGCAGATTACAATACCAAAAGAACGCGTCGGCTGGTTACAAGCAGGTTAATTCACTGAGTGGCGGGATGGACTCCCGCGCCGTATTCCTGTACGGGCAGAAACTTGGTTATCAGCATCAGTTCTGTTTTACTTACGCGGAATCCTGCTCTATGGACCAGAAAATTGCCCAGAGGATCGCCAGGGATTTTGGTTGTGAACATGTTTTTCACGCCATCGACCAGGGGAATTTTATGCTGAATCGGGAAGCCATGATTCAAGCCAATGAAGGTCAGGTTTATTATGCCGCCACAACCGGTTTATGGGGATTTATTCAAAGTCAGGATACGTCGAATTTCGGCCTGGTTCATACCGGAAGCGGTGGCGGTGAAATAATGGGCGACATTATTTTTGATCTGCGTACCGATGAAGAGAATGAATCACATTTTCAGCAGTTTATAGATGCTCTGAATATCAGTGATCAGGTCAGACGCGACGAGCTAAAGCACACAGTCAAAAACCGCTACCGGTCATATAACGAATTTGTCAGTTTAAATTTTTTACGGGCATGCTTGGACTTCCCGCGGATATCGCAGAACTACTTTGAAGTAGCATCACCCTTTCTTTACGAGGATTTCTTCTGTTACGCCATAAGCCTTCCGGCTGATATGAAATTGATCCGCCAACTGTATCGCGCCTGGTACAATCAATGCATTCCCAATAATTATAAAACAACCAAATTTTGGGGAAAGATGGATTGTTCGAAACTCGCATATTTTATTAAAAAAGATGTGATTATGAACCTGAAAAACAGGTTGCATATTAAATCAAAATATGATATGAATCCATTTAATTACTGGTGGAAAAGTAATCCCGAATTAAGGCAAGGATTGGACCGGATGTTTGCCGAAGATATAGAGTGCTTAAGTGGTATCGGTGAGAAATTAAAAGGATCTTTAGTGGAAGTGTATAAGAAAAATTTAAAATCCAAAGCCTACGCCCTGACAGTATCCTGGATCATTAAAAGAATGGGTTTTGCGTCATAAGAGTTGAACCAGCCTGAAGATGAAAATTCTCATTCTGCCTGTCAATTATCCTAATGTCTATAATCCGCTATCCGGAATCTTTTTCCGCGACCATGCCCTAGCTTTGCAGGCGGTCGGTCATGAGGTGACCGTTCTGGCTGTAATGCCAATTTATCTCAAAGATATTTGGCGCCAGAAAAGGCTATCTTTCGGACTGGTGAAGCAAAATGA
>JALOAB010000312.1 GCA_023229045.1 Fidelibacterota bacterium | reverse complement strand
TGAGAAATTTCCTGAGGCTGAATTACATATTGCCGGCGACGGTCCGCAGAAAAAATATCTTGCGGATCTGGTTAGCGAGCTGGATTTGGAGTCCGGAGTTGTTTTTCATGGTATGCTCCAACGTCAGGACGTTTTTAAATTGATGCGCTCCTGCGATCTCTTTGCGCTTTCCAGCGATTTTGAGACTTTTGGCGTCGTCCTCATAGAAGCTATGTCTTGTGGATTGCCGATAGTAGCGACGAGATGTGGCGGTCCGGAAAGCATCATTACCGAAGATTGGCTGGGCATCCTGACCGAGCGCGATGATAATAGCTTTACTAAAGGTTTAATGAATGGTGTAAAAGAGGTGCAAAACAAACGTTTCGATTCGCAACGAATCTCTACTCATGTACGGGATACCTATTCATATCAGGCTATCGGGAAAATGATGACGAATTTATACCTAACTTCAACATTATTTATTTAAAAAAGTGAAGTTATCACCACATAATCAGAAGAGATCAAGTGTGATACTAACATATAAAGTATTGTCTCAAAGATATGAATTAACGATATTAACGAGGTGATCTCGATAGATGCATATTTGAGAATGCAAATGATTAGTCAACAGAGGTTATTCAACTTGATTAGGTTGAGATACATCCTGATCAATGAAAGAAGATATTTTAAGATCAATTAAAAATTATACGCTTTGTACCCTTAATGGAGTAGGTATGAAAAAAATAAAAATAGTAGCGCTTGGTGCGCTGGGAATTTTATGTTTAAACCTGATGGCTTCGGCTCAGACCCTGGAAGATATCAAGTTAAGAATAGCGCGTGGTGAAATCTCCGTGGAAGAGGCTGCCCGTTTAGCCCAAATCCAGGCGGGCAAAACTGGCACTTCGGATACAACCCGAGGACTATCGGCTAAAAAAGGGCAAGCCTACAGCCCGGTATATTTGCAGGATTATATCAATCTCAGCCAGCAGAATTTAGATTTACTCGGTACGCCGATACCTGACAGTCTTATGAAAAAAACCTACATTGATACGGTTGCTACTGAGGAAGAGCTTGCCTACTTCGGGTATGATGTTTTTAAGCGGGTTCCTGAAAATTTCCAGCAGATACAGGTTGGACCGGTTGACCCGAACTATATAATCGGACCGGGTGACGAGATTATTTTGTCAATGTGGGGCGCTACCGAACAACGATATTCCTTGCCGGTCGAGCGCGATGGAACAGTTTATTTGGAAAAAGCCGGACAGATAGTTGTCAATGGTTATAAAGTCGAGACTCTAAAAAAGCGTCTCGAAAACATATTGTCCAAATATTACTCGACGATAAAGCCGCCCAGCGGAAATCCTACGACCTTTATTGATATTAGCCTGGGAAAATTGAGACCGATTCTGGTATATGTGATCGGTGAAGTCAACCAACCGGGCGCTTATGCGCAGGATGCCTTCTCGACCGTTTTCGGGGCGTTGTTACTATCGGGCGGACCGGCATATTCCGGTTCATTAAGGGACATTCAGATTATCCGTGATAATAAAGTGGTTGCCAACTTCGATCTGTATCAATTTTTATTAAGTGGAAAAAAGCAAGGTGATATCCGACTTCGAAATGACGATATAATCTTTGTGCCGCATCGCAGATCGACGATTTACCTTAAAGGTGAAGTGAGTACTCCCGCGGTTTTTGAACTGAAACCGGCTGAAACCTTGCGCGATTTAATTAATTATGCCGGCGGCTTGACTTCTATGGCGGATATAAACCGGGTTGAAATCGAACGGATTTTACCATTTGAAAAGCGTGATAAAGTCAGTCAGGTTAACCGGATCATTATTGATGAAAAACTGGGGCAGAGTGTCAAAGGTAAATTCCTGGTAAATAAAGTTGAAATCAAAGATCGGGATATTATCACGATCTTTCCGGTTTTTGACCGCCTGAAGAATTATGTTGTCATAGAAGGCGCTGTGCATCAACCGGGTCGCTACTCTTTTGAGACTGTAAAAAGCCTTGAGGCATTGGTAAAATCAGCTCAGGGATTATTGCCGGAAGCTTATTTGAAACAAATTCAAATTAAAAGGACTTATCCCGATTTAAATACAGTCATGATCTCGCTGGATATCTCTGATAAGAAAAACCTTAATACAAAATTAATGGAGTGGGATTCGGTCAGGGTTTACTCGATCTGGGATGTTCAAGATTTAGATTCGGTGCAAATTAACGGCGAAGTCCGCAAGCCGGGCAAATATCTACTATCGGAAAATATGACCCTGAAGGATGTTATTTTAATGGCGGGTGGATTTACAAAAGTGGCTTATAACCACAGTGTTGAAGTATTCCGGGCTGATCCGGCCAAAGCCGACCTGAATAAATTGGCTATGGTTTTTAAAGTCGAACTCAAAGGCGATATTCTGACCGCTAAACTGGAAGATGATAATTTTAAGTTATTCGATAATGATCTGATCGTGGTGCGTAGCATTCCTTATTTTAAATATCAGCAAAACGTCATTATTACCGGTGAAGTCAAATTTCCGGGAACATATTCGATAATTAAAAGTGGCGAAACTCTGGCGGAATTGGTCGATCGCGCCGGCGGATTGACCCCACACGCATTTTTAGATGGAACCGTATATACACGTGGCAATCGCAAGCTGGTAGCCGATTTTGAGAAAGTACTTAACGGACGTTCAAAAGATGACATCACTATCGAACCGGACGATAATATTTTAATTCCGCGACATCCCCAGACTGTGGAAGTGATCGGGATGGTCAATAGTCCCGGTCTGCAAAAATATAAACCCGGACAAAAAGCCAAAGATTATATCGAACAGGCCGGTGGATATCACCGCGATGCCGACAAAGGCGAAGTTTATATATATCATGCCAACGGCGCCGCGAAAAAGAGTCGTAAA
>JALOAB010000090.1 GCA_023229045.1 Fidelibacterota bacterium | reverse complement strand
TCTACTCCAAGCTCCAGCATGCGTTGTATGTCGTCAGGATAGTTGACCGTATAAACTATTATCTCAAGCCCATGCCGATGCGCACTGGCAACAAGTTCAGAATTAATAAACTCTATGCAAACCACCAAAGCCCGGACGCCCAGCGGTCGCGTAAATTCTGCCAGCCCGAACGGCAGGCCGTAGATAATGACGCCGGTTGCCAGCCGTGGCTGAATCTGTTTAGCGGCCAGGATTTCGTACTGATTAAAGGAGGTCAGCATGAATTGACTGTATGTCCAGCCGCGCTCGGCAACATATTCATCGACCAATTGTATGACCAATGCAGCGGTGTCGGGGCTTTTGATCTCGATATTGATTTTCACGCGCCGGGCGACTATATCGAGAACTTCCCGCAAGGTCGGAATCGGGTATTGACCGGCAAGGCGCAATTTCCTGACTTCCGCTACGGTTTTGTCATAGATCGAACCTTTTCCTTCAGTTGTGCGTTCGAGACGATAGTCGTGAATAATGAATAGTTCCTGTTCGACCCGATGCACATCAAGTTCGATCCAATCGGCGCCCAGCGCAATGGCTTTCTCGAAAGCCGCCAGGCTGTTTTCTGGGGCGTGTCCGGAGGCTCCCTGGTGAGCGATTATCTGAACTTGTCCGGCACTCAATTTAACATCACCTTTCCGGTAAGATGATAATCGGCCAGAACCTCCCTAAAAACGATGTATGTGACGAGCTCGTTCATATTAAAAACAATATGCAGGCGGCGCATATAATCAGGCGCCTCCAGTTGGATGTCCTGGTCTCCGGCATAAGTTCCGTCGATTTTGAACTGACTGAGAAATTGTTCATTACGGATTATTGAGGTCGGATAATATTGCACGGCATACTTTCTGGCCGGATCATGATATAGTAGCGGCACCGGAACGAGCGTTTTTTGATGGCATTTTTGACATTCCATCAGGTTTATTTTGCCTTCGAATAAATCCTTTTTAGCGTCTTTGTCAAGCGAAACATTCAGGGATTGCCAGATTTGAATGGTTTGCTCATGTTGGCAATGCGGACAGACGATGATTTTGGACTCGTTAATTGACATACATTTTCCCTAGTTGCTAATTATTTACTAATTCCAAGTTTGTCGAAGACGAAAGCGTATTCGAATGCGACCTCCTTGAGATAATCATAACGCCCGGTCGCCGAGAAATGTCCTTTACCCATATCGGTTTTCAGAAGCAGGACATTTTCGTCGGTCTTCAGCGCCCGTAGTCTGGCGGCCCACTTGGCGGGCTCCCAATAGGCGACCCGCGGATCGTTCAGCCCGGCTGTAATTAGCAGGTGCGGATAATTTTTAATCTCAACATTATCATATGGAGAATAAGATTTCATATAGGCGTAATATTTTTCTGTGTTGGGATTGCCCCACTCCTCCCATTCAATCTCGGTCAGGGGAATGGTGCGATCAAGCATGGTATTGATCAGATCGACAAACGGCACTTCCGCCACGACAACCTTAAACAGGTCGGGACGCATGTTGGCCACCACTCCCATCAGCAAACCACCAGCGCTTCCGCCGTTGATAACCAAATTATCAGGTGCAGTATATTTTTCATTAATTAACATTTCAGCGCAGGCGATGAAATCGGTGAAGGTATTTCGCTTGCGCAAAAGCTTGCCATCCTCGTACCAGGGGCGCCCCATTTCGCCGCCGCCGCGCACATGCGCGATGGCATAAATGAAGCCGCGATCCAGCAGACTCAAGCGTAGCGAGGAAAAGCGCGCTTCGCTGGGATAACCGTAAGCGCCGTAGCCGTAGAGATAGAGCGGATGCGAGCCATCCTTCACTATGCCCTTTTTATAAACCAGGGAAATCGGCACCTTAACACCATCTTCCGCCGTAGCAAAAATCCGTTCAGATCGATACAGCGCCTGATCGTAGCCACCCAGCACTTCATCCTGCTTTTTCAGCTCCCGGGTCTTTTTATCGAGATCGTAATCGTAAACTGAACGCGGCGTAACCAGCGAGGTGTAGCGAAATCGCAAAACCGTGGTGTTAAAATCGGGATTATTGTCGCCATCAAGAGTATAAACCGGTTCGGGAAAATCAACGTAATGAATCGCACTGCTTTTCAGATTCTCAACCCGGATTTTCTCCAGACCGTTTTCGCGTTCGTACACGACCAGGTGATCGCGAAACAGGTCAATACCACTCAGCATGACGTCGGGGCGATGAGCGATTATCTCTTTCCAGTTTTTTTTCGCAGGTTGGACGACTGGTGTTTCCAGCAGACGAAAATTTACGGCATTCTCGTTGGTCAGAATATAGAATTTGGCGCCGTGGTGATCGACAGAATACTCGACGCCTCTGACCCGCGGATGAAATAATTTGAATTTCTCATGCGGTTGATCGGCAGACAAATAATGTAATTCGGTGGTGATCTGACTCCCGAGGTACAATAACAGATACGCGCGACTGCGGGTTTTTGCAATTCCAAGATAGAACATCCCGTCCGGTTCATGAAAAATTAAGGCGTCATTTTCGGATTTCTGACCGAGTTGGTGACGCCAGAGTTTGTCCGGGCGCAGAACGGTATCGAGGGTAGTATAAAATACCGTGCGGTTGTCGTTAGCCCATTCCAAGCCGTAGGAAATGTCGCGGATTGTATCGCCGAGTGTTTCTCCGGAATTTAGATCCTTAAAACATAACAGATACTTTTCCGAACCATCAAAATCGACGGAATAGGCCAGCAGATTATGATCCGGACTGATTTTAAATTCGCCGATTACACAATACTGTTGACCGGCCGCGAGCTGGTTTTGATCCAGCAGAATTTCCTCTTTGGTGTCCAGAGAGCCTTTTTTGCGACAATAGATTGGGTACTGACTACCTTTTATGGTTCGGGTATAGTAATAGAAGCTGTCGATCTTAACCGGTACGGACACATCCGTCTCTTTAATGCGGGCTAACATTTCCTTGTAAAGCTTTTTCTGGAGGCGTTTGGTTGGTTTCATCAGTGCCTCAGTATAGGAATTTTCGGCTTCGAGATATTTGATAACTTCCGGATTGGTTTTTTCCCTTAGCCAGGCATAATTGTCGATCAGGGTGTCGCCCAGGACGATAGTCGTCTTGGGTTCGGTTTTAGCTATCGGCGGCGTCAATTGGCGGGGCGGACAGCCGGTTAACCAGACCACAAGAGCCAGGCTGATTAATGTCATTATCACCTGATATGATTTTCGCATATTCATAACTTTATCCTCTTTTTATCTTCCAGCTCTGTATTTTCAAACAATAGATAGTGCGTCTTGGACATCCCTAGTTCACAATAGGTTGTCTGGGCAATCTGATTATCGCAATCGACGTAGAGTCGCAAACCGCAGACATTACCGGCGCTTTTGGCCATTTGACGAATAAAAGCATCCATTTTCCGGTAAATACCCAGACGCCGAAACTCCGGCCGCACATAAACACTCTGAATCCACCAGAAAAGCCCGTTGCGCCAGTCGCTCCATTCATAAGTAATCATCAGGCAACCGACAGCCTGCCCATCACTTTCCGCTACGATGTAAAAGCCCCATTCCGGATGTTGTATGAGATTGCGCACTCCAGTGGCAATAATCTCCGGCGGCAGGGTGCGATTTTCGGTTTCCTGCGCCATCGCCGTATTGAAAATAACTATATCATCTGCATCGATTTCTTGTGCAAGGCGAATCAGGATCTCCGATTTACCGCGAGCTATTTGAACTTTATTGTTGACCATTGGTACTATTCAAATACTAATCATATTTTTGATGATATAAAATAGTTTTTATGAATACGATCGGATAAAATTTTCTAATTATTGGCTCGCTGATTAACTTTCGGCAAATTTTTCAATACCAAAATGAATGCTTCCGCTAAAATTAATCTGAAAGGCTACAATCTCGACGAGCTTACCGCACAAATGGCCTCGCTTGGCAAGAAACCCTACCGCGCGCGCCAAATCTACCAGTGGCTTTATCAAAAAAATGCCACCAACTGGGCACAGATGACCAATATTTCCCTGGCGTTACGCACCGAACTGGCGGGACTATTTGACCTTAACACACTAAGTCTGAAAAATTCAATGAAGAGTGCCCTGGATGGCTCGGAGAAATTTCTGTTTGAATTAATTGACGGAAACCTGATCGAAGCGGTTTACATGCCGGAAGAGCGGCGCCGCACAGTTTGTCTTTCTTCGCAAGCTGGCTGTCCGGTTGGCTGTACTTTCTGTGCAACCGGTATAATGGGCTTGAAGCGCAACCTGAGCGCCGGAGAAATCGTCGACCAATTGCTTTTTATCAATGCCCATATTCGCCAACCGGTGACCAATGTGGTTTTTATGGGCATGGGCGAACCTTTTCTTAATTATGAAAATGTCATGCGCGCCGCGCAAATCTTCAACAGCGAACTCGGCCCGGAACTCTCCGCGCGCCATATCACGATCTCGACCTGCGGAATAATTCCGGGTATCAAACGCTTTACCGCTGAAGATCAACGCTATAAACTGGCGATTTCGCTTAATGCCACTACCGATGAACAGCGCAATCAAATCATTCCTGTTAATAAAAAATATAAAATTGCCGATTTATTAAATACCGCCAAAAATTACACCCGCGTTTCACGGCGAAGGGTCACTTTCGAATACATTCTGATTGCCGGATTGAACGATACAATGGCGGACGCTCATCGGCTCGTTGCCATGCTCAGCCCGATTCCCTGCAAATTGAACCTGATCCCGTACAATGCGAACCCGCAGTTCCCGTTCCGCGCCCCAAGCGAAGAGCATCTGAACGAGTTCATACGCGAAATCTACCGGGCGCCTTTTGCCGTTACGGTGCGACGTAGTAAGGGATTGGATATCGCCGCGGCTTGTGGCCAGCTTTACGTTTCAGGGCAGATTAAATGATGATTCGGCGGGTTCTGTTTTTATATTTTACCGGCTAATATTGATCCAACAGATTTATCTAATCCATTCCAACAAACAATGATAATGTCGGTCAGACAAATTCCAGCCTGGCGATGAAATGACGTAGCGGTGACTCGCCGTTAGCTACGATCCGTAGGCCGCGTAGTTCATCGCGCTTTTGGTATAGTTCAATCACCGATTCAGCGACATAGCGCAAGTGCGATTCGGTATAGACCCGCCGCGGTATTGCCAGGCGCACCAGCTCCATAGATGATTTTAGCAACCGGCCGGTCTCTTTATCCCGTTGATAAAACATAAAACTGCCGATTTCTGTTGAGCGGATACCGGATTGCAGATACAGATTGACGGCTATCGATTGCCCGGGAAACTGGTCGACGGGAATATGCGGTGCGAACCTGGTGGCATCCAGATAGATAGCGTGACCACCCGGTGGTAGCAGTAGCGGTACGTCGTTTTCAAACAGTAAATCGCCCAGAAATTTCACCTGTCCGATCCGATAAGCTAAATAATCGTCATTCAATACCTCATGCAAACCGCGCGCAATCGCTTCCAGATCGCGACCCGCAAGCCCGCCGTAAGTAAAAAAGCCCTCTTTGCGAATCAGCTCAACTTTGACCCTCTCAGCCAAAGCGCTGTCATTTAACGCCAAAAATCCCCCGATGTTGACCAGTCCGTCTTTTTTAGCGCTCATTGTACAGCCATCGGCATATGAAAACATTTCGCGCACAATGTCTCTTACTGGCTGGTCGGCATAGCCCGGCTCGCGTAATTTTATGAAATAGGCGTTTTCGGCAAAGCGACAGGCGTCGAAGAAGAGTGGAATGCCGTATTGAGCGGTAATTTTATGGGCCGAACGGATATTTTCCATAGATACCGGCTGACCGCCGCCAGAATTGTTGGTAAGAGTCAACATCACCAGCGCGATTTTATCCGGTCCTTTTTCGCTGAGCGCTTTTTGCAGTCGCGCCAGATTAATATTCCCTTTAAAAGGATATAATGAAGATGGATCGCGTCCTTCGTCGATGACCATATCGAGCGGTTCGCCGCCATGCGCCAGGACATTAGCCCGGGTAGTGTCGAAGTGATTGTTATTGATAACGATTTTATCGTGAACAACCGCGCCAAATAGCAGGTTCTCAGCGACCCGCCCCTGGTGGGTTGGAATGATATGTTTCAGGCCGGTTAAATCTCTGACCGTTTTCTCAAAATGAAACCAGTTGCGACAGCCGGCATAAGACTCGTCACCAATCTGTAGCCCGGCCCACTGATTATCGCTCATCGCGCCGGTGCCACTGTCGGTCAGCAGATCGATGTAAACTTTATCAGCCGGAACATTGAACATATTGTTTCCGCCGGCTTCCATGATAGCCTGACGTTCAGCGGCAGTAGTCAGCCGGATTGGCTCTACGGATTTTATGCGAAATGGTTCTGGTAGGTGTCTCGGCATTTTAATTTTCCTCTTTCTATCTTTCGTACGAGGCTCACTTTTCGCGTCAAGGTGTTAATCTTACTCAATGTGCCGACTATTTGATTTTGATACTTTCCTTAACCTTCTCGACGGTTTTCTCGGCGGTTTCCTGGATTTTATCAGAAACCTTTTCGGCGCCGCTCTTGGTGACCGATTCTACGCCCTCCTGGATTCGATCGATAATCTTTTTCGGTTGGGCAACTTTATAGGTCAGGCCGACGGCCAGCGCTAAGATTATAAACGAAATAATGGCCCACTTGATCAAGCGCACCACAACCATAATAATAAACAAAATCAGCGCGGCTACCAGAGCGACGCTAATGATCGGGTGGGCAGTCAAATAACTAATCCAAACATCCATATTAACCTCCCTTCTTATTTATTGAAGTAATCCCATTAATTCACGCACCCATTTTCGCTCGGCCTGCAAGAGTATCAGCGGGCGCGTCAGCAGGGCCCGCATGATCTGATCGGTAGTGTTCTGCAATTCGGTCAGCTCGCGGACTTTAGTCTGAATCAGGCGTCCCAATTCAGTTTCATAAAGCGTTAATGCTTCCCGAAGGTCTTCTTTGCGCAGAACACTACTGTAGGTTAATCCGGTCTCGAACAGCGACGGCTGGGGCTGAGGTTGGGAAAGCGCTTTGACAATTTCCTCATAAAAGCACTGGCGCCCTTTTGGTGTAATCGTGTAAATCCGCCGCCCCGGAAGACTCTCCTGCGGCTCAAAACTGCTCTCCAGTAACCCGTTTTTCTGCATCTTGTTCAAAACCGCATAAATCGTCGAAAAACCGATTCTGGCGCGTTTACGGATGCCGCGTTCTTCCACGATTTTCTCGATATAGTAAGCATGATTGGGCTTTTCAGACACTATACCGAGAATGTTGATTTCAAGGATGGTCATTACCTTTTTCCTTTACTTATCTTTGTTTTCATGATCCGAAGTTTGGGTGTTGTTTCCCTGGTCTACAGACAGATTAAGATCGCAGACATTTTGCTTCATTCTTCTTTAAAAATCCAGTCTTTGATGCCCCGGTTTACGATGAATTTTGAGAAGATGATCGTCATATATCCCTTGACCGGCTGGTCGTCTTCAGCGGTATATCGCTCCTTTCCGCCGAAAGGTTGATTGACATTCGGGCGCTCGACCGGCGGAATCGACCGCTTCAGGTTAAATTCGATGCGAGTCGTATCCGGCAACCAAAAGCCGTCGATATTTTTATAAGTAATATTGACTTCCGTGGTGCCTTCTTGCCGGTCTTCAATCGTCGCCCGGTCGATCGTCCAGCGGTTGGCATTAATGCGTAGAAAAACGTCCGCGCGGTTTTGGTCAAATTGCGCCCGGGAGATCGCAATAACATGATAAAGCGTCGAACCTTCCCGAAATGAACGCAAATATGTTGCCCGCGCTGAGTCATTTAGAAAAATTGCCGGCGTTGGCACCAGGCCAAAGCGCGGCAGGACTGCAAAACCGGATGTTTCAACCTTGACTTTATCCGGCTTTTTGTAATAAACCTGCATATTTTTATTCGGCATGCGGAAATTCGGAATATCGACCTTTAGATTGATTTTAACCTTATAATCCTCGATTGCGTCGTATTTTTCCTGAACTTTATCTAAAATCGCGCGGGGCTCTATTTGCCCAAACAGTTGTGATTCAAGGATGATTAGGCTGACCAACAGCCCGGTAAATATTCTCATGAACAAATATCTTTCCTTAAAAAGCTCGCCGCGCTAATCCCGAAGAAAACCGCGATAAAAATTGTCAGTTTAAACAGGTTAGCACCGATGTCGCCCCACGGAATTGGATCGCTGAAAGGCATGAAAAACACATCGAAATAAGATACAAACAAGTATGGCCGGATTTTATCGAGCGCACTGATATCGATCATCACTAAAATCAGCGAAACCGCTATCACCGCATAGGTGCCGATTATCGGCCCGACCGCATTGCTGGTCCAGGCTGAAAACATGAACGCCAGAGCCGCAACGGTCATCTGCACCCAGGCGGCGATCAGATAGGCCAGCAGGAAACGTTGCAAAGCATCGCCCTGCGATAGAATCAAAATACCCTTATCGAAAACAAATAAAT
>JALOAB010000088.1 GCA_023229045.1 Fidelibacterota bacterium | reverse complement strand
CGGAGTCATTCAATAGTCATACAATAGTCATTGTCCGGCTACCGCCGGAGTCATTGATGATCATTTATAGTCATTAAGGCATTGAGGCATTCATTTTGAGATTTGAAATTTGAAATCTGAATTTTTCTACCTACAATCTAAAATCTCCCCGCCTGACCGCTGACGCAATCAGTCGGGCAGGCAATATATAATCTAAAATTGTCAAAATCAGTCATATACAGTTATTTATAGTCAACCCATTTCAGGATGAGACAACCTTCGAAAGATTGACTGTTTATGACATCAATACGTCTCAACGCGGGAACGTTGAGACGAGGGTAATAAAACAGAAAAATTTCTCCGTGCCCTCTCCGTGTGACTCCGTGTCGGAAAATCGTCAGACTTTCACTTCCCGCACGACGTCGATGACCGTGCCGTCCACCCATTTGACAGCGGCTACGATGTGTTCGCCGAAGTTGGGTCTCTCCGGTTTACCGCCGCAGATGCGTTCGACCTCGATCTGTAAGTCGCGAATGTCAACTAATGGCAGGGAGGAACCATTTAGTTTATCGAGCAGATCGGTGCGCCGCGGATTGATGGCGATACCGCGTTCGGTGATGACGACGTCGATCAGTTCGCCGGGACCGCAGAGGGTTGTGACATTATCCACGATAACCGGGATGCGGTCGCGGAAGGAGGGAATCGGCAGGATCGTGCATTTGGCGAAGAGACAATTCTGCCAGCCGCCAATGCCGTGTAGGAGATAGCCGTCGGAATGTGTGACGACATTGCCGTTGAAATTGACATCAACTTCCGTAGCGCCCAGGATCATGATATCCATCATGCTGGTCAGGTTACCCTTGGAATGATAATTATAGGCGTTGAAAACCGGGTAGGGATGGTGATTTGGATTATTGGCGATACTATGCACGGCTTCCAGGTCAAAGGCTTGCGCGTCGAGTATATATTCCATCGAGCCGTCTTCTAACATGGCGACCATGTACTGCGTACTGCCGCCGAAACCGAGCCGGGTTTTCCAGCCACGCTGTTTTAATATTTGGTGGGTGTAATAGCCGATCGCCAGGGACGTTCCGCCGGCGCCGGCTTGCATGTAACAGCCGTCGTGTAAAATACCGGATTGCTCCAGGAAGGCGGCGGTCAGTTCGGCGATCATCAGTCGATCCGGACTGCGGGTGATTTTAGTCGTGCCGGAGACGATTTTCTCGGGAATGCCGATCTTATCTACTACTACGACGCAATCTACATAATTGCCTTCGATTTCCATCGGCAGGTTGGGAAAATCAACTAAGTTATCGGTCACAATAATGACCTTATCGGCGTACAGGTAATCGGTTTTGGCGTAGCCAAGCACGCCACAGGCCGACGGACCGGATTGACCGTTAGCATTGCCGAAGGCGTCCGAACAAGGCGCGGCAATTACGGCGATGTCGAGTTTGACTTCGCCGTCCTGGAGCGCCTGCACCCGTCCGCCATGCGAACGCAAAACCGCCGTGCCGCGCATTTTACCTTCCGTGACAAAGCGACCGAGCGGGCCGTTCATACTGCCTTCGATGCGATTGATCGTGCCGTCTTCTAGATAGGGAATGAGCGGCTCGTTGCAGGGAAATGAAGCGCTCGGAAACCATACCAGATCTTTCACGCCCATTTCGTGAATCGTATCGAACAACAGATTGCTGACCAGGTCGCCGTCGCGCAGATGATGATGAGTGCTGATCGTCATCCCGTCGTGCAGGCCGCATTTCTGCAAGGCGGTTTTCAGATCGGCGACGATCTTGTTGCCGTCGGCCGGGTAATCGATGCAGGTTGGAATGAGCGGAGCGGCTTTGCGCCCGGTCGGGCGAAATTGTCCAATTCCCTGAAAAGGCACATGCTTCTGGCCATTAATGATCTGGGGAACCAGGCGTCCGACAGCATTTTTCACTAATTCCGGTTTCATACATTCTCCTCCCGCCAGTTGGCATTGATCAGTCCCAGTGATTCCGCCAGTTTAATGGTACGCAAGGCACGTTTAACGATCGGCGGATCGATCATTTTCGAACCGAGCGCAACGACGCCCTGACCTTTTTCTTCGGCTTCTTCGAAAGCTTTGACGATTTTGCGGGCCTTATTGATCGCGGTTGCATCGGGCGCAAAATTATCCTGAATGACCTTGATCTGGCGCGGATGAATACAACCCATGCCGTCGAAGCCGAGAGCTTTGGATTCCTGAACTGCTTTATGCAATCCTTCCATATCGGCAACGTCAGAGAAAACCGAATCGATAGCCTGCACGCCGGCGGCACGCGCGGCATTCAGTAGTGACTGACGGGCGTAAAATGTTTCGCGGCCTTCGGCAGTGCGCTGTGTCCCGAGATCGGCAGTATAGTCTTCCAGCCCAATCGCCAGCGCGACAACCTGCGGCGAAGCAGAAGTGATTTCATAAGCCTTCAACACGCCCAACGCGCTTTCGATGATTGGCATCAGCCAGACCGGATTAGCCAGTTTATGTTTATCTGCAATTCGTTTAATTTCATTATCGACCTGCTGAACCTGGTCAGCGGATTCGCATTTGGGAATCAGGATCAGGTTGACATTGTGCGGAATGACGAATTTCAAATCGCCGAGCCCATGCGGTATCTGATTGATGCGCACCATACGTTCGGCGCCGTAGAAATCGACCTGTCGTAAAGTGTTGCGTACCAGGAGACGCGCTTCTTCCTTTTTCGATGGGGAAACGGAATCTTCGAGGTCGAGGATGATTCCGTCGGCTTTATGCAGACCGGCATTGATCATCAGCTTCGGGCTGTTACCGGGCAAGTAAAGTCGTGTCCGCCGCCAGCAATCGCGCGCTGTGCTGTAATTATTCTGCCGCAGAAGAGGCGGTAAAAATTCTTTTGTGGTTTTGGTAACCTGCTTGATAGCGGCTTCCAGTCTGGCGGCCAGAGTAAAAGGCAGAGCGCCGTTGTCGTTGATTTTTACCAGCGCATTACCGATGCCGAAAAAATCCAGTACTTTCCGGCACTCCGCTTCAATCGATTTACCGTATAGAGTTTTGACTTTACTGGTGAGTTCGATTTGAATACCACCGCTATCAGTCAGTTCAAGCGTAATTTGACAATCACTGCGATCTTCTTTACCACAATTTCCGGCGATCCCGATTTTGCTCAAGGTAGCCTCCCTTTCTGAATCGTCTTAATAAATTTAACCACGCTGATAATTTTCGGCTTTCCCGTCAAAAAAGCAAGGCATCTTATAAAAATAGTGATGAGTGATTCGTCAAATGCCGGACTTCGCTCTGCTCAGCAATCGTAAGGTGTAAGCCGTAAATCGTGATGAAGAACTGTGAACTGGATACTGTGAACTATAAACTCGTAACTCGCGAATCGCAATCTGTAACCCGTAACTCGAAATTTATATCCCTTAACTCTTTTGCTAAATCAGTCGGCACGCAATAAATTTGAGCCATGTTCTATTAAATAATTTAAGTGAGGTTGTATGATCCTGAAAATTTTACCGGAAATCAACAAGATCAAGAACGGCGAACTGAAATCCAAGGTAATCGCTATTTGGGAAGAGGCAATGGCTTTTCGCGGCTGGACGCCGGATATTTTACAGTCGATCCCGTTTACACTTTTAGCCGAAAATGTCAAAATCACCTTTATCGAGCATGTGCGCACAGTCTGTAAAATGTGCATCGCCTGTGATAAAATACTGACGGAGTCCTACGGTGAGCGCAAAACCAAAGTCGATCGCGATCACCTGATCGCTGGAGCGCTTCTGGCTGACGTTGGCAAATTACTGGAATATGAAATTGTGAACGGCAAAGCCGTTAAATCCGATTTTGGCAAACAACTGCGGCATCCGTTCAGCGGCGTCGGACTGGCATTCAAGCATGACATTCCGCCGGAAGTTCTGCATGTAATCGCCTGCCATTCCAAAGAAGGCGACGGCGAAAAGCGTTCGCCGGAAACGATCATCTTTCATCACGCGGACTTCATTGATTTTGAGCTGGTGAAATAATGAAATTAAACCGCGAATGAACACGAATGTACGCCAATAATATTTAAGAATAAATGTATTGAATATGTATTTAAATCGAGAGTAAAACTAAGTGGAGCATTGTAATCAGTCGCATGATTACCATTAACAAGAAATGAA
This sequence comes from Fidelibacterota bacterium, assembly GCA_023229045.1. Lineage (GTDB taxonomy): Bacteria > Fidelibacterota > UBA2242 > UBA2242 > UBA2242 > JAGNGI01. The sequence continues at coordinate 4,420 of JALOAB010000088.1, read as the reverse complement.
ATTATTAGTGTGTATTTGTGTTAATTAGTGGTTAAGAGTATGGTAGAATTGATCGAAAAAGAATTAGTGCATAAAATCGTCGGTTGTGCGATAAACGTGGCGAATGAACTCGGGCATGGTCTTCGCGAAAAAACCTATGAGAAAGCATTGTGCATTGAATTGAGTCGGCAAAATCTCTCATTCAGTCAGCAAATGAGTTTTCCGGTTTATTATGACAGTCAACTGATTGATGAGTACATTCCAGACCTGATTGTTGAAGGTAAAGTAATTGTCGAGACTAAAAATGTCGGATCGATTCTTGATGAACATCGTGGTCAGGTTCTGAATTATCTTCGGATTACAAGGAAGGAAGTAGGGTTAATTTTGAATTTCAAACATCCTCGTTTACAATGGGAAAGACTGATATTAACGAAAAATAAATAAACATTCGTGATTATTAGCGTTTATTCGTGGTGGAAAGGAATTGTATGGGTAAGACATTCAGCGAGAAAATATTGGGGAAGAAAGCCGGCAAGCCGGTCGCGCCGGGTGAGATTGTCGAGATTGAACCCGATATAGCCATGTCGCATGACAACACGGCGGCGATTTCCTCAACTTTTTACAAAATCGGAGTGGACAAAGTTTACGATCCGGATAAACATGTCGTTATCCTCGATCATTGCACGCCGGCTGCCAATGAGAAATTCGCTCAGAATCATAAGGATATTCGCGAATTCGTGGCGAAGCAAGATATTAAGAATTTCTACGATATCAATGAGGGTATTTGTCATCAGGTAATGCCTGAGAAAGGGTATGTCTGGCCGGGGGCTTTGATCGTTGGGGCCGACTCGCATACGACTTCTTACGGTGCGTTTGGTGCATTTTCGACCGGAATTGGTCGTAGCGAAATGGCGGTCATCATGGCTTGTGGCAAAATCTGGCTGAGAGTGCCGGAAACGCTGAAAATCGTCTGTGACGGTGAATTTCAGCCGGGCGTAACCTCGAAAGACCTGATGCTGAAAATCGCCGGTGATATCGGCGCGGACGGTGGCTTGTATCGCGCAATTGAATTCTGCGGTTCGGGTATTGATCGAATGACACTGGCGAGTCGCTTTGTGATGACGAATATGGCGGTCGAAATCGGCGCCAAGAACGGCTATATGATCCCTAACGATGAGGTCTTGGATTATGTAAAATCACGCATAAACCGCGAATTCGAGATGTTTGAATCTGACCCGGATGCGGTTTTCGACGAAGTGCTTCATTATAATCTGGCTGACATCGAGCCGATGGTTGCCAAACCGCATACCGTCGATAATGTGGCTTCGGTATCAACCGTCAGGGGCACGAAAATTGACCAGGTCTTCTTTGGCAGTTGCACGAACACGCGCGTTGAGGATTTCGAGGTGGTCGTCAGTATTTTGAAAGGTAAAAAAGTGCATCCGAATGTACGTATGCTGGTTTTTCCGGCTTCCCGGGAGATTTTTCTGGAAGTTTTAAAGCGCGGCTGGATTGCCGATTTTGTCGAAGCCGGGGCGATAATCATGAATCCCGGTTGCGGACCGTGTATGGGCAATCACGAAGGCGTTCCGGCTAAAGGCGAGGTGACGCTTTCAACCTCCAACCGCAATTTTAAAGGCCGCATGGGCAACAAAGACGCCGAAATTTATCTGTGCAGTCCGCGAACGGCGGCCGTTTCGGCCCTGACCGGAAGAATCGAAGATTTCAGGGAAGTTGTAGATTGTAGGTTGTAGGTTGGAGATTGGAGGTTGGAGATTGAAAATTAAATGGAGGGAAGTGAAATGACGCCTGATGAGTTGGCTGAAATATTGCTGGATTTCGCGGTGAAAATAGTTAATGTTACAGATAAGTTAAGTCGTATTTTCATTGGTCGACATATTGGCGGACAACTTTTTCGGTCAGCGACGTCCGCCGGTACTAATTATGGCGAAGCCCGTGCGGCTGAAAGTCGTTCGGATTTCATTCATAAAATGTCAGTCGTTTTGAAAGAATTGAATGAAACGAATTACTGGCTTTTACTGATAAAAAAATCCGAATTACTACCAACCGTCGAAATTGAACCATTGATATCCGAGTCTACCAGTCTCTCAAACATCATTGGCAAATCTCTTATCACGGCCAGGAAAAAAGGACATCCCAAAGATGCACAATAAATCCAATTTTCAACCTACAATCTGCAATCTCCAACCTACAACTAAAATGAGGACACCATGAAAATCATCGGAAGAGTCTGGAAATACGGGGACGACGTCAATACCGACGTCATTTTTCCCGGGAAATATACTTATACAGTGACCGACCCGCAGGAAATGGCCAAAATCGCGCTCGAAGACCTGGACGCTGATTTTGCGAAAAAGGTTCACAAAGGCGACATCATCGTCGGCGGTAAAAATTTCGGTTGTGGCAGTTCACGCGAACAGGCGGCTTCCTGCCTGCTGTATGCCGGAGTCGGAGCGATCATCGCCAAATCTTTTGCGCGGATCTTTTTTCGCAATTGCATCAACTTTGGTCTGCCGGCTTTGACTTCCGCTGAAGCGGTTGCCAACCTCAAGCACGGCGAGCAGATCGAAATTGATATGGAAAAAGGCAAAATCAAGACGGAGAGCGGCGTTTACCAATTTCCGCCATTGCCGAAGGAAATCGTCGGAATTTTCGATGCCGGCGGTTTGATTCCGTACACGCAACGCAAATTGGGTATCGAACCGAAAGAACAACTGAATAACGAAGATAATTAAGGAGATTTTATGGCAAAATATAGAATTGCATGGTTACCGGGCGACGGCGTTGGCAACGATGTATTGGTGGCAACGAAAATCGTCCTTGATAAACTTCAGTTGGACGCGGAATATATTCATGGCGACATCGGCTGGGAATTCTGGAAAAACGAAGGCAATCCCTTACCCAATCGCACGATCGATATGATGAAAACGACCGACTGTGCGCTATTCGGCGCGATTACCTCCAAGCCCAAAGAAGAGGCCGCCAAGGAATTGATATCCGAATTGCAGGGCAAAGGTTATGTCTATTTCAGTCCGATCGTCAACCTGCGCCAGAAATTCAACCTGCATACGAATCTGCGCCCGTGCAAAGCCTATCCCGGCAATCCGCTGAATTACAAGGAAGGCATCGACATTACGATTTTCCGTGAAAATACCGAAGGCATGTACGGCGGGGTGGAATTTTTTCCGTTGCCGAAGAGCGTTTACGATGCGCTGGATGCGGCGCATCCGAAGATGAAAAAATTCAAGGACGCCGGGCTCGAAAATATTGCCATGTCAACCCGCATCATGACCAAACTAGCCTGTGCCCGCATCGTGCGCAATGCCTTTGAATACGCTAAAAAGTACGGCAAAAAAAGCGTAACAGTCGTCGACAAACCGAATGTCCTGCGCGAGACCGGCGGTCTGATGATCCGCACGGCGCGCGAAGTTGCCAAGGATTTCCCCGACATTCGTCTCGATGAAACGAATATCGACGCGCAATGCATGTGGCTGGTCAAGAATCCCGAGAAGTACGAGATCCTGGTTGCCGAAAATATGTTTGGCGATATTCTGTCCGACCTGGCCGCACAATTGGTCGGCGGACTGGGCTTCGCCAGCAGTGGCAATATCGGCGACGATTATGCCGTTTTCGAACCGACGCACGGCTCGGCGCCGAAATATGCCGGAATGTACAAAGTCAATCCGCTGGCTACGATTTTGACCGCCAAACTGATGCTCGACTGGCTCGGTGAAACCGACGGCGCCAATCGCATCGAAAACGCCGTGGCGGCTGTGGTGAAAGAAGGCTGGGCTAAGACTTACGATATGGGCGGAACAAACACTTCGCTGGAAGTCGCCCAGGCTGTTGCAGATAAAATATAAAAGAGATATTTGACAAGATTAACAAGTTTTTTAGACAGGATTTACAAGATTTACATGATTAAAAATTTTCTAAATTCAGCCATTTTCTACCAATGACATGAAATTTCTTTTTAATAAATCTATTAAACAAAATCCTGTTAATCCTGTTATCCTGTCTGAATCTAAAAAAATGAAAACTTGTCAATCTTGTCTAAAAGAAAGGCTGATATGGAAACAATTTCGAGAAAAATCGCCCGCTTTGCGGTGCAGTTGAAATATGAGGATTTACCGGTTGCCGTCGTGAAAGAAGTCAAGCGTTATCTTTTCGATTCGCTTGGCTGTGCCTATGGTGCCATGAAAACTAAAGACGTTAGCGCGATGTATCGGATTGTGAAAGACATGGGCGGCAAACCGGAAGCGATCGTGATCGGCTTCGGCGACCGTCTGCCGGCTGTCAACGCCGCGCTGATCAATTCGCTGATGATCCGCTCGCTGGATTTCAACGACATTTACTGGAAGCAGGACCCGTCGCATCCCAGTGATCTGATTCCGGCGGCGCTGGCGATGGCCGAACGGCA
>JALOAB010000087.1 GCA_023229045.1 Fidelibacterota bacterium | reverse complement strand
TCGGATATTCTTGTTATCAGCAATTTCAAACAGCAGTTAACTGGATGAGAATGTAATTATATTCAGTGCTTTCTACAACAATTTGTGAATATATGAAAACGCTAAAAACAAACTACCCTTCACAGTAATTACCATGAAGGGTAGAAGTTGAATGCAACTAATGCGACTGATTATCAGTCGATCAATAGCTTAATAGCGTCCGCCGCCACGACGATCACCGCCGCCGAAACGACCACCGCCACCGCCGCGACCACCGAAACGGTCGCCACCGCGTCCGCCTTCGGGACGTGGACGGGCTTCATTGACCGAAATGGTTTTGCCATTCAGATCTTTACCGTTCATATTGCTGATTGCGGCTTGAGCTTCTGCCATTAACGGCATTTCAACGAAGCCGAAGCCTCTTGATTCGCCGGTGAATTTGTCTTTAATTACGGCGGCATTGGCTACCTGACCGTATGCTTCAAAGGCAGTCCGTAAGTCAGATTCGCTGACTGTAGACGCTAAATTTCCTACGTAGATGTTCATTATGACCTCCTTTTGATCTTGAACGCTTTAACGTACTTTCTTTTTACATTACACAGTGCTTATCTCTAATCGGGTTCCATAACCCAACTCCAGAAAGAAGTTTCCGCCTCTACCCGAATTAACGGGTATTTTCGTGATCAATTAAAGGTCTACCACTAAGTGAGAAAGTTTTCTGGTTGGTTCGTGATTGATGGTTTACTCGTTTTTCGAAAAGCGTCGCGTTAAGCTACTCGAAACTTTACGGTTAAACAAGCTTTATTTTTTTAATTGTTGGAAATGTACTTGAATGAACTGGAAAATTGCCGGCGTTCAATTGTATAATAAGCCAGTAAGCATCACTTCATCAGCAATAATTTACCGGCACGAATCTGTTGCCCGGCCTGGATACGATAGAGATAAACACCACTGCTATACTTATCTCCGCGCCAGGGAATTGTATGATAACCAGCCGTCAGCCAGCCAACCTGTTTTTCATCCACCAGACGACCGTTTAAATCAAATACTGTTACGGTTACCTGGCGAGTCGCAGGCAGTGCAAATGCCAGATTAGTCGTATTGTTGAAGGGATTCGGGTAGCACGGATAAAGCCTGAACTGATCTGGAGAATTCCGCACGAAGGGGTGTTCGTCAATTGCATTTTCATCGAAAGAATGCCAACCGAGATAGGAAAAAGTATCCTGGGGATGTAAAATCCATTCCGAGTTTGCGGCGTCGGTTCCGGCCGAACTCGCCCAGTCGGGATTGCCTTGGCGAATACCCGGTTTACGGATTAAAGTGTAATCGGCGGTGGCGCCGCTGATTCCGGCAACCGACCAGCCACTGGCACTATAGGTGCTGTCGCGATATGCACCGATCATATCGATAAAGGTCGTGTCGGTTTGGTTGATCATTATCAGAGCGCGCACGTCGTCGCCATTGAATGTGACCACCGTGGCGGATGTGACCTCGTCCGCAACATTTATAATATCCGAATCGGCGTTAGTATGAGCGATGACCCAGACTTCGCCCGGATTGAGAATAGTTTCTGTAGGAAATGAATAATTGCTGCTATACCATTTGCCATTATTGGCATTAGAAAGAATGCAATATTTATCCAGGCTGACAGATTTACTTGAACCATTAACAATTTCAAGAGCTTTATTATAACCACTGCCCTCGATGTATTCCGAAAAAAAGATCGCGTCGGCGGTAGTGTCATCGGAGAGCGTCATTACCGTTAATGTTGTTTTAGATGATTCACCGTAATTATTCCAGGCGCTGACGCCAAAGATATAGGCATTACCCGGCAATAGTCCCAAGACCGAGTGCTCGGTGACGTTCGCGGGGGTAGTATGAATCAGATTGTCATTCTGGTAAACCTTGAAACCACTCTCGTCGGTTGAATTATCCGTCCAGACTAAAGTGACCGAAGTGTCGGTTATAGTCGGAGCGTTCAGTCCGGAGGGCGCCATCGGAGGCAAATTACCACCCCAGATATAATTCACATATTCCGGGTGATCGATGAATGGATTGCGGTTGTGCTGATAGGAATAGATGACTTCGTTGCGGTTGATCTCGAAGTCATCCACCGGATCCTGAACGTGCCATTCGAGTAATGTTGAGAGTTTGCCATGTATAGGATATTTAGGTGCAGGAAAAACATCCCAGTTTGTCACATAATCAACAACTTCAAGATCGGGTTCACTGTTTTCACCTTCATAGCGGGTTGCCATATAAAAAATCATACGAGCAACATCGCCCTTAACGGCATCACGTGGTTCCCATGAGTCAGCATCGCTATAACAATCTGTTGATCCGTCGCCATCAATGTAACGACTGCCGCCATTGTCAAAGTCCTTATTACTACGGGCTGAATTTACCGAAATATCCACCGGTCGCAGATGATGTGCATCGGTACCTGCCGGCGGAGTCTCGCCAAAATCACCATGCGATTTTGCCCAGACATGCTCGCGGCTCCAGCCATTTTCATTATCATATTCCTTCGGTCCATTTTTTGACCAGCCTGTATAAAGGAGAATAACATTATCAGGATTATTCGGATCTTTGTCGGTCTCTTTTAGAATGTCCCAAACATCGGTCGAAGATGACGTATATGGATAAGTGGTATGCCCCTTGATAATGTTATAAAGCGCGGCTTTCAATTCCTCGCCGCTTTTTCCACTGGCGGCATCGTAATAACCGGACGGAATCTGACCGAAGGCAGTGACTAGTAGTAAAAGCGTCACTACGGTGATTGTGATGGATTTTTTCATTATCGATATAGTAGGCCCGTTATTATTCAACGCTCAATTATACCATAATTTTTGATAGTAAAAAATAATTTTTGTCACATAATTGGGAATGTGGCGCAAAGTCATATATCGGAGTAACCTGCTGATGCGGAAATAACGGCAATTAAAGGCTAGTTTCTTTCAGCCTTCTTCTTTCGGCTTTCTTCGATGATTTTTTCTTCAATATTTTTAGGCAGAGCCGCGTATTGGAGGAATTCCATCGAGAAAGCCGCGCGTCCGCTGGAAAGAGTGCGTAAAGTCGAGGCGTAGCCGAACATTTCCATCAATGGTACTGTGCCGTTGAGTTTCTGGGAGCCTTTGCGGTAGCGGCGCATATTTTCGATCTTACCGCGCCGGCGATTGATATCGCCAATCGCGTCGCCCATATATTCGTCAGGGGTATTGATTTCGATTTTCATGATCGGTTCCAATAACTGCGGAGCGGTTTTGCTGATGATTTCTTTCATACCGAGGATAGTGCACATGCGGAAAGCCATTTCACTGGAGTCAACCGGATGGTAACTGCCGTCAATCAGGACGAACTTGATATCCACTATCGGGTAACCGGCTATCAGACCGCGTTCGACAACCTCACGGAAGCCTTTCTCGACCGCCGGGATGAATTCGCGCGGAATGTTGCCGCCCTTGACGTGATCGACGAACTCGATCCCCATTCCGGGATTCGGCTCAAGGCGGAAAAATATCTGGGCGAATTGTCCCTTGCCGCCGGTTTGTTTTTTATAGCGGTAAGAAAGTTCGGCTTCGCGGGTAATGGTTTCGCGGAAAGCCACCGCCGGTTCACCGACAATGACATCGAGTTTATGCTCGGTTTTCAAACGGTCAACGATAATTTCGAGATGCAGTTCACCCATCCCGGATATAATGGTTTCTTCGGTTTCATCATCGAAGCGGACTTTGAATGACGGATCTTCGAGCGCCAGGCGACTCAGGGCAGTTCCGAGACGATCGCGTTCTTTGGTGGTAATTGGTTCGATTTTCATATCGAGCACCGTTTCGGGATAATGAATATTTTCGAGCAGGATCGAGTCTTTCTCATTGCAAAGCGTATCGCCGGTAGTGGTGATTTTCATCCCGATCAGAGCGCCAATATCGCCGGCTTTCAGGGAAGCGACTTCTTTACGTTCATCGGCATGAATGCGTAAAATGCGCCCGACCCGCTCGCGTTTTTGTTTGGTGGAGTTGAAGACGTACGAACCGGATAACAATTCACCGGAGTAAATTCGCGTAAAAGTCTGTTGACCAACGTAAGCGTCATTAGTAATTTTGAACGCCAGAGCAGTCAGCGGTTCCGAGACGTGCGGTTTGCGCGCAATGACGATTTCAGGATGGTTAGTGTCGCAACCGGTGATGATTCCGCGGTCGATAGGAGAGGGCAGATAATCGACCACCGCGTCCAGTAAGAGCCTTACGCCCCGGTTCTTGAAAGATGAACCACAAAAGACCGGCGTCACGCACAAATTCAGGACGGCATAGCGCGCGGCGTTGCGAATATCGGATTCACTGATTTCCGTGCCGTTGACGAATTTTTCCATCAGGTTTTCGTCGAAGTCAGCCAGTTTTTCAATCAACTGCCCGCGCAATTGTTGAGCCTCTGCCAATAAATTCGACGGAATGGCGATTTCCAACATATCCAGTTCGCGATAGTTATAGGCTTTCATCGTGATCAAATCGATGATGCCGCTGAAATCAACCTCACTGCCGATCGGCAATTGAAAAGCCACGGCATTGGCGCCCAGCATTTCGTTCATCATATTGATAGTCTGAAAAAAATCAGCACCGGCGCGATCCATTTTATTGATGAAAGCAATTCGGGGCACTTTGTAATTGTCAGCCTGATGCCAGACGGTTTCGCTCTGCGGTTCGACGCCGCCGACGGCGCAGAAAACCATGATAATTCCATCCAAAACGCGCAGAGAGCGTTCGACTTCCAGAGTGAAGTCTATATGACCGGGTGTGTCAATCAGATTAATTTGATGTTCTTTCCAGTTGGTGGTAATTGCCGCGGAAGTGATCGTAATGCCGCGTTCCTGTTCCTGTTTCATAAAATCCATCACAGCTTGACCGTTATGGACTTCGCCAAGTTTATGAGTCACTCCGGTAAAGAAGAGAATGCGCTCGGAAGTTGTAGTCTTACCGGCGTCTATATGAGCGACAATACCGATATTTCTGATTTTCTGTAATTCGAAATTTTCCATTTTAATTCCTTGTAAAAAGCCGGGAAATTTAATTAAACAATCTGTTTTATGGAAGTATTATTACTTGAAAAACCTAACAATTATTTTCTAAGGAGTCTATTTATGTTCGATAGCATCAGGCAGGCGAATAGAGAGGATTTCTGTTTCCGGGCGTTTTTTATCTCGTTTTCCAGTAATGATTAATCAGGTTTCCGGAAGGTCAATCCTACCAGCATCTCTTCTTTTCATTTTTACGGCAATCGTGGTCGCATTTATAACAGATTTCGTTTTCCAGGTAACCGCCGTCGAAATATTCCCGGATGTTGGATAAAGTGGTTTCGGCGATATTGTGAAGAGCTTCAGCCGTAAAAAATCCCTGATGCGAGGTGATCAAAACATTCGGCAGAATCAGCAAGCGCGCCAGAACGTCGTCCGAGATTACCTGAGTTGAAAAATCCTCGAAGAAGTATTCCGATTCTTCTTCATAGACATCCAGACCAGCCGAACCAACTTTACCGCTTTTTAAAGCTTCAATCAGGTCTTCGGTGTGGATCAATCGTCCGCGTCCGGTGTTGATGATCATTACGCCGTTTTTCATACTAGAAATTGTTCTGGCATTAATCATGTGATCGGTTTCGGGCGTCAGCGGGCAGTGCAGAGAAATGATATCCGATTGACGGTATAATTCTTCCAGGCTGACATATTCAACGCCATTGGCTTTGGCGAATTTCTGATCTGGATAGGCATCATTAGCCAGTATTCGCATGCCGAATCCTTTTAGAATGGCGATCAGGCATTTGCCGATTTTGCCGGTACCGATTACGCCGGCGGTTTTGCCGTACATATCAAAACCCAGCAAGCCATTGATCGAGAAATTGCCATCGCGGGTGCGGTAAAATGCCCGATGCGTTTTACGATTCAAAGCCAGGATCAAAGCCATGGCATGTTCGGCTACCGCATACGGCGAGTAAGCTGGAACGCGCACGACATGCACTTTATTGAGGGCGGCTTTAAAATCGACGTTATTATAACCGGCGCATCGCAAAGCGATCAGACCGATTTGGTGCTGATGCAAATGTTCGATGACTTCCGCATTGAGCGTGTCATTGACAAAGGCGCACACGGCATCGAATCCGGCGCTTAATTCGACCGTGTTGGGATTGAGGTGCGCCTCAAAATAGGTGATATCGAATCCGAATTTACGATTGACCTCATCGAACGATTTGCGATCGTAAGGACGGGCGTCAAAGAAAGCGACTTTTTTCGGCATATATGGTTCTCCAGCGTCTTATTATTGATTGGTAAATATCACCTGTTATATTGATGAATCAATCTGAGACCGGTTACAAAGGCTGAGCGCTCAAAATTCTAGCCAAAAGGACTTTCCTAACTTGTTTGCGTTATTTTTAGTCAATCAATTCCAGATGATTCAATGGCGCCCAGCCCCATTTGCCCCGAATATTTTTCGCCCAACCAAAACCGTTGACGATCTCTGATATTTCAAGTAGTTCGCCGATTTCAAGATTCAATTCCCGGGCGTCGTAGTCTTTCAGGCAGATTCCAGACGAAGTGGAAATCTCAAGAAATTGTTTAGGCATCCAGGCTTGCTGATCCTGACTACCGGCACACCAGACCCAGCCCGACCAGTCCGGATCATCGCTAAATTCTTTCCCGATTGTCACTGATTCACCTTTGTTAAAGCAGAGCGAATTTGGATAAGGTGAATCGTATGGTTTGATGACACGATATCTCGGCAATTCTACCTCTTGCGGTTATCACGGTGGTTGAAAATTCGTTCGTTGTCATTGAAATCCGGGAAGAAAAGGTCTTCCCGTTCCAAATCCTGATAATCTTGCGTATAAGCTTTCAGCACGCCGGTGTTTTCGAAATCTTCCAGCGCCTTAAGGTACTCCCGGCGAGTGATGCGCCGACCGAGAACCGCATGACCGATTGCTTTATAACACGGATGATACTGCGCCATCAGACTGACCGGAATGTGCGGATCAATTGCCGCCAAAGCCCGAAACACTCGCGCACTGCCGGCGCGGTTATCCGGCAAGACCAGATGCCGTATCAGCAAACCTTTGCGGGCGACGTTATTTTTGTCAATTACCAGCGCCCCAACCTGGCGATACATTTCGCGCACGGCGGCGACATTAACATCGAAGTAATTCTGCAGTCCCGAATATTCCTCAGCCCAGATATCTTCAGCATATTTCATATCCGGCAAATAAATATCGACAACGCCATCTAAAAGCTGGAGAATTTCCACGCGGTCGTAACCGTTAGTATTGTACACGAGCGGAATGTTTAAGCCTTGTTCGACGGCTAATGCCAGGGCTTCAACCAAAAACGGCAAATGCGGCGTTGGCGTTACCCAGTTGATATTTTCACAGCCGGCGGCTTGTAATTGTAAAAATTCATGCGCTAATTGAAGTGTTGAAACCGGACGCCCGATACGTTCGTGACTGATCTGGTAATTTTGACAAAAAATACAGGCGGCATTACAGGATGACAGGAAAATCGTGCCGGAACCGCCCCGACCGGTGATAGGCGGTTCTTCGCCGAAATGGGGCGTCGCGCTGGAAAGCAGGGCAGTGTCTCCGACCTGGCAAAAACCGGTTGCACCGTTTAAGCGTCTGGCTTGACAGAGTCGCGGACAGAGCCGACAGGGATCCAGCAGTTTATGCAATTCTGCGGTTCGTTCTCGCAATTCTTGGGCGGTCAGACTTGGCATTTTACACTTATAAAAGTCTAAGTTTGTTCAAATTTTATTCGGTATTAAACCGGATCACTTTCAGGATGGCGGTTTGACATACCGGGCAAAAGGCAATCTGATGACGTGAAAACATAATACAGTCCAGGCAAGGGCGATATAATCCTTCCGAAGCATAACCGGCGCCCTGGAAAGCGCCGACCTGTCCGAAGTTTTTTTGACTTTTCAGGATCTGCTCGAGTTCATTTGAATGGTCTTTGGTAGCCTGATCAAAAAATGCCTTTTCCCACGGGGTTGGTAAAGGAATATCCGGCGTAACCAGATCAGACCATTTCAGCTCGGCAGGATTCAGCAAAGCGGTAATATTCGGTTCCCACGGCTCGACTCCAACCGGGTAGAGATCGTTATAAGGTGTGCTCGAGGTGTAATATTCATCAGCTAGTCCGGCGAAGGAATGACCGAATTCATGCACGAATACATAATCAGGCCAACTGCTCTGTTCCGGTTCAGCGGCGGTGCTATAACAGGTCGAATACAGATTGAAAATTCCGCCGCCGCCGTATTTGTTGGAATTGAATATGAAAATGATCTGGTCATAGGGAGCCTGAGCGGCTATATCGCGGACCGTTTTATTATTGAGAGTCAGCACATAGCGATCCAGGTCGAGTGAATTAAAGGTCAGGTCGAAAGCGGTTTGCTTAAAAATGCCTTCGCGCGGATTGTCGATCCCCGATTCAGCGGAAGGCACTTCCAACATCCAGACGTTGAATTTATCGGCTGATTCCTGAAAGGGACTGACATTAAAGAAAACATCCAGAAAGTGATTGCATCTATGACGGAATTTGCGCATCT
>JALOAB010000086.1 GCA_023229045.1 Fidelibacterota bacterium | reverse complement strand
TTGGAATATCTTATGGTTTTTAATTGTAGGTTGTAGATTGAAGAATGCAAATTTCAAAATTCAAATTTATATGAATAGATAATCGTTTGTTCACCAAGTCATTAAAATAGTATCCTAAAAATCCTGTAACCCTGTCTAATATTGAAAACTATCTGTGTGACTATCCGCCGGACCGGAACGACAGTGCGGGAAATGCTTATTAAACCAATAAAAGCATTCTAATCTTAGGATGCAATTCTAAATAAAATAGATACTCTTTGTGTTCTCAGCGTGCTCGGCGGTTAAATAATTCATCGCAATGAAAAATTTCTACGTGCTTTCGCACCTTTGGTGTAAATATTTCAATCCAGGATGGATATTGCCAGGATGCGGTCGCCTTTTTCAATCTGAGCGGCTACCGCTAATCCATCGACAACTTCTCCGAAGCGGGAGTATTTATAATTCAGATGCGGCTGATCGGTCAATGTAATGAAAAATTGCGAACCTTCGGCATCGAAATCCGTGCGCGCCAATCCGACTGCACCCGGTATGTAGCCGATCGGCGAATACTCGGTTAATAATGTATAACCCGGACCGCCCCAGCCGTCACCGCGCGGATCGCCGCCCTGTATGACGAAATTGGGCACGACCCGATGAAACGTCAAACCATTGTAATAACCGCTTTCGATATTTGATAGCAAAGCATCGACCGTAAAGGGCGCATAATAGCCGTCCAGGCGGATGATTATGTTGCCGCGCGCGGTCTCAAGTAAAACGGTCGGACGCAGACCGTATTTTCTCAGCATTGCCAGATTAGAATACCGGCCGGCACCGCGATAATCATCTGCAATTTCCGGTACCTCGGCCTGATAGGTTTCCTTCACTATCTGCCGGGCAAGCTCCCGGATGCGGACATCGCGGACGGTTACTAAAGGCTGAATAAATGGCAGGGCGTCCGGAGGCTGAAGGATCGCGATTACCATCAAAATTTCAGTAATTGCATCAGCATATTCGGCATTTTTATACTTTGTCAATGGTGGATAAAGCAGAGGATGCAGGTGTGGAAAATTTTCGCCGGACTCCTTCAGAATGGAAGCGGCGATGGCGATTTTTACCGGATCAGCGCTGGTTAGGCCAACTCCTATGAAATCTCCGAATTCGTTGACCGATAGGATATTTTGCTTATGCAATTCCTCGGCTACGCTGATCAAACCATGATAGGCTGGTGTAGATATTGCTCGATGCGGGTACCTTGAAAGGCTATCCAGAATCGCCAGCCCGGCCGGTCGTCCCCATTCGGCAATTCCTGCTGCAACCGCCGGTAATAGATTGTCGCTTAGCGGCCAAAGATCGAAATCCTGCAGAGCATCGACTCCGCCGCGCTGACTTAGATATTTCACCAGCGCGCTCTGCACCGCCGGCGACGGATGCTTTGCCAGTGCCCTGAAATCATTCTTCAAATTTTCTGTTAGATTCAATGAATCGGGTAAATTTTCGATAGCTATTGCGATGATCTGTGGAACAGAATCGTTAAAAACCTGTGACAGAACCGATCTATTTTCAGCAATTTGAATAATACCGCGGGCGGCTTCAATTCGAACTCCCGGTTCGTCGTCCGCCAGCAACTGCGCCCAGAGATCGGTTTTCCCGGAAAAATTCAGGGGTGACAGGCAGGCAACGAGCTTGATTCGGGTAGCCACATCCGGAGTCGCCAGGGCATTTTGCAGATCGCCGACCAGCTCCCGCATCACGTTTTGATCACGTATCCGACTCAATGCCAGTGCCGACCAGCGCATCTCATATTGATTGCCGTTGCGCAATTTGGAAGTCGCCAAACGCAGGCTGGCATAATTATAAATCTGACGTTGAAAATAGTAAACCAACGCCTCAGCCGGCCAGTCATTCGATTCATTCCCGGCTATTTCTAAGAATCGGTTCAGACTGGACAAACTGCCAATTTGCGCCAGCGCAATACCCGTCTGGCGACGCGTTTCGGAGTCGGATTCAGATTCAAGATGTTTTAACAGAAGGTTTTCGGCGGCTGGAGAGTTCATTTGACCCAGCGCGAAAGCTGCCGCGCTCCGCACGGTTGGCGAATTGTCAATAAGTAAAATTTCGAGTTGAGGGATTAATGTCAAATCGCGACTATTTGCAATTGCCAGTCCGAGACGGTAACGGGTTTCCGTAGAAGGTGATTTCAGATATGAATCGGCGATTTTTACCAGTGTGCGTCGGTTCTGATGGGAAAGAATATCCATAACTTCTGGCGGAAACGGTTTTTTTGCACAGGATTGCAAAAATCCCAAGAGAAAAATGTAAAATGTTATCCGCAAGAGAATATTTTGGTGTTTCATTGATTCCAAAAGTTAATTACATATGCCCCGGCGCCCAAACCACAGCGTGGTACAATGCCCAGATAATCAGCATTACGAATGTTGAAGTACTGTGGCAGTAGTCCGAAATTATTTAAGGCCTGGTGCGTAATCCAGGCTTGCAGGTCGGTAGCTTCCTCAGGGCGAGTGGCTTTTCGGGTGGCTGAAATGATTCTTAAATCGCCAAACACCCATTCCTGATTATTGGTTATAAAATCTTTTCTGGTTCGGCAATAGCCGCGCCGGGCATTTTTTAAATACAGATAGTTCTTGAACATTTCAAGCGTGCCTTGCGTGATCTGATCCTGCGGATTAAAAATCCAGTTCAGGGCTTCCACGGCGGAAGCATCGGCATATAAATTAGGATCGGAATCTTCGAGATTACCTTTTAAAGCGTTGAACTGCGGATCGATTAATTTATCCTCGATACTGATTTGCAAATTGATAGCGGCTTCTTCGTATCGGTGAGCGCGGGCTTCGTCATTCATCAGCCGTGCCAGGCGGGTGGCATCCAACAGACCGCGATAGGTACAAGCCGCCGTGTAGGTATAATGTTTATAAGGCAGGGTTTTTTCCCAGGGCCCCGGTTCGGCGCGCACCAAACCGGTTTTATCAATTAATGACGGCAGAACGTCGGCAATATCGCGCGCGATTTTGGGCCAGTAATATCGTAGAAATTTTGTGTCTTCAGTAACCTCGATATAGCGGTGAATATTCCAGAGTGTCAGCCCGAAATTATCGAGATGAACGGTAAGTCCATGATTATCGACAACGGACTCTTCAACGCCATTTCCCAGATACCGGAAAATTGAGATGGCATAATCGACATCGAGCCCCCAGTTTTGGTCGTTGCCCTGGTAGAATTTATAACGACCGCACCGTCCATTCATAATAAATTGCAAAGCCTGGCGCGCCTCTTCGGTGTGCCCGGAGGCGAGAAGAGCTTCTATCGCAAAAGCCTGATCGCGCGGCCAGCAGAAGTTAATCGTTGAAGGCGGCAAACTGGCAACGATCTGCCCGCCCGCCGGAAAGGGCTCCCGGCATTGCGCCATTTTCAGGATAGCCAGTGATTGCTGGTAAACGATTTTCTCATCCGGCAGGATGTTTTCCGGAATAAGAGTCTGCGCCTGCCAGTTTTGCCACCAATTGAGTTCTTCGATCAAAGCCTGCCAGCCGGGATGGTCTTCTTTATATTTTCTGAGGAAAAGATAATCGGCGTCGTTGGCGTGAGGATTGAAGTAAATATATACCGTCAACCATTTGCGGTTGTTTTGTTGATAAGTCCATTTTCCGATATCGAGGTTGACGTTACCGGAACTGATACTGAAATTCAGACTAAGATGGTCGATTTTTTGACCTTCCAGAAGAGCATAAAACACCCAAAAAGGCTTTTCCAGTCGGAATGGACAGAATCCGTATATTGTCAACCGAAAACCGCTACCAGTCATGGCATGCCGGACAATTCCCGTACCTTCGATATAACCGACTTCAGTCGTTTTCAAATCGTTTAGGGGAATCTCTTTGCCATCTCGGTAAACAACGACTTTAGCCTGGTTAATCAGATTGGGCGTCTCGTTTTTTTCGTCGATTTTGCGATAAATATGAGGATGAAAATTAGTAAATGAACGGGTTTTCAGATTGTAACAACAAGCCGCAATCCCATTGGTAAATGGGATCAAGGATAACGAATTTTGGAGTCCTTTAGCCGCCAGCGAGGGAGTATTGGGATCCTCGTCACCGATGATTTTCAAAGGACCGCTATAGATACCGCCCCTTTCGCCGTCATCGTATACCCGGACAGCCAACACATTGACGGCTTTTAACAAGCTGGCCGGGAATAAATAGCGCCGAACACTGTTTTTTGCCGAAAGCGGTTCCGGTGGAAAAGCGCCTTTCCTTCCGATAGGTACTCCATTCAGAAACGCCTCGTCAGCGGCGTTGATTTTTCCGAGATAGATAGTCAACGAATCATATCGCATCCAGGTTGAATCAAGCTGAAAGTGATAACGATACCAGGCAAAACCATCATAATTTTCATAATGCTGATTTTCCCAGTAATCCGGCACACGGATCGGAAACCAGTCCGAATCGTTCAATGCGGGAATTGCCCAGGTTGAATCATCTCCCAGTTTGAAAAGCCATCGATCATGCAATAAAAGTTCTTCGGCGCCCAACGGCGAGACAATCAGGCTAAGTCCGAAACCGAACAGTAAGATGCTGGTGAACAATTGGTTGATATGAGATGCTAATCTGAGCATAAAATTAAATGGCGCATATTTGTCGATGAGTTCCGGTAATTTCTCAGCGCTTGACTCAAATTTGCGGATAACTACCCTCAAGTTCAAGTAACTTTTGCTTTAACTCTATGCCGCCGCCAAATCCAACTAACGCTCCCTTAGCACCGATGATCCGATGGCAGGGTATGATCAGAGCCAGGGGATTGGAATGTAAGGCGCCACCCACGCCGCGCGTGGCGGTCGGGCGTCCCATCCAGGCGGCTATCTGACCGTAGGTCGCGGTCTTTCCGAACGGCACCAGCCCGGTCCAGGTCAAGACCTGCCGCGCAAATGGCGTTTTTATGAGGAAAAAATTAAGCGCCTTAATGCGGAAAGGTCGGCCGGTTTGCATAAAATCGCGCAGGATCTTTCCACTTTCTTCTATGACGTCAGAATCGGATTCTTTAGTAAAAGCGAATCCCTGACGGCGCAAATAGATCGTGTATTCGCGACATTCACTTTCGGAAAAAGTCAGCGCTAAAAGAGTGTCGCTGGTTCCGATTAACCAGAACGGCCAGCGCGCCCCGATTCGTTTGAAGAAAAGTTGAGTGTCAGCCGTAAGATCGGATGACCAGGGGGTTTTGTGCTCAAGCGATGACAGCAAGCGAGCCTGACAGCTTTGACAGAGACTCCAGTGTTCAAAGGCGGCGGTCTCATCCGCAGGCTCGAGATTGTGAGATAAATAGTTAATAATAATGTAGTCGGTCAGGTGTTTCATGGTCTGTATATCAAGGTTTCCGCGCCAGTTAAATTTAATATGACTGCCCAAATCGACAAGTCAAATTGTCGAACGCCGCCTAAAAATATTGGTAGTAATTTTTATTGGTAATATTAAATTTGGCTTGTGGCGAACCAATCTACAGTAAAGCTTCAAACCAAAGTAGTATAACTATGGCACCCTTATTAGAGTACGATAAGAAAATTTTTCGTCTGATTTCACTGGGTCGCTATGAAGAAGCGCTCTGGACCGCAGAAGAGGAATTGTGTTTCGCCGAGAGCACTTACGGTCATGAACATCTCGAAACCGCCAAGGTTTTCAATAATCTGGGATGGATTTGCGATATGCTAGATAAAAAACAAGCCGCAGAGGAGTATTATTTCAAAGCGCTTGAAATTAAACTTATCGCCTGCGGCGGCGCATCTCATGAATTGATATCGACTCTTGAAAACATAGTTGGTTTTTTGGTTAATCAAGGTCAGTTAAAGCGGGCTCGTGATTTTCTCATGAAGTTGCTTGAAGTGTCAGAAGTCCAGAATAAATTATGGCGTTTGCGGAAAAGTATCTATCTGTGCCAGCTGGCCGATATCGAAGAAGAGCTCGGTTCCGTTGAAAAGGCTGAAAGTCTGCTTTGGGAAAGCCTTGCGTTTATGCAGGCCAATTATGGGCACGAGCATCCCAATGCCGGTCGCGTGTTTGCCAAGCTGGGCAATTTCTTCGAGAAACATAGCAATCTGGCGCGGGCTGAGTACTGCTATAATCGCTCACTGAAATTGCTCCGCAAGCATTTACCTTCCAGTCACCCGGACGTAAAATACATCCGCGACGGGCTATATAATATTTACTCCGCCCTGGGCATAAATGTCAGAGTCCCCTGAGCGGTATTTTTTATTTTAGTGAATTGACCACAGCCGAATGCATTTCATGCGTTGAATGAAAAATGAAAATCGCCGTATATCAATTTGCGCCGATTTGGGCGAATATCCCGGCCAATTTAGAAAATATCAGTCGGGTCGTTGCCAGCCGTAAAGCCGATCTCTGGATTCTGCCGGAACTCGCCACGACCGGCTATGTTTTCAATGAACTGAGAGAAGTTCAAAAACTGGCCGAAGATTTAAAAAAAGGCCATACAACCGCGACTCTGCGGGAACTTACCCATCAACATCAAACTGCAATTGTACTCGGTTTAGCAGAAAAGTACGGCGACCGGATTTTCAATAGCGCGGTGGTTTTCAATCGGGGTGAGTTGTGTGCGATCTATCGCAAAGCGCATCTCTTTTACGAAGAAAAGAAATGGTTTATACCGGGAGTGGAACCGCCGCCGCTAGTCGATATTCAGGGCGTTAAAGTTAGCGTCATGATTTGTTATGACTGGTTATTTCCGGAAATGGCGCGCTCGCTGGCTCTGCGCGGTGCCCAGCTTATCGCTCATCCGGCCAATCTCGTTCTGCCGTATTGCCAGAACGCCATGTTGACTCGCAGTCTGGAAAATCGGGTCTTTACCGCCACAGCTAACCGTATCGGCAGTGAAGGAATAGGCAAGAAGAAGTTGACCTTTACCGGGTGGAGTCAGATCACAGCGCCGGATGGAAAACGTCTTGGCCGCCTATCTCGCGACCGGGAAGGAATTTTAATTAAAACTATCGATCCCAAACTGGCTCTGGATAAATCGTTAACATCCTTGAACGATATTTTTGCGGACCGCCGTCCGGAAATTTACCGGTTGGGAGAATAGATCGGATGAAGCTGTCGATTCCCGATTCTGATGAACTGCGTCTGGAAGATCAGCGTCTGCTCTGGCTGAGAGTTTACACCGATCGGATCGTCCGGCGTCTGCAGACGATTACTTGCGAAGAGGAAAAGGCGGTCAGTCTGCTGGAAGAGGCGCGCCAAGAAATCCTGAGCCGCTTTCCGGACAAGGCTGAAGCCTATCGCCTGATCTACGAACGCCGTTTCAAGCGGGTGTTACAGCGGCGCGGGCTTTTTTTGCCCCTGGCTGATGATATGGATCCGAAAATAAATTAAACAACGAGAGTGAAAATGAATTATTCCCAGGCTTACGAACTGCTTTGTCAGTACACCAAAACCGAGAGTCTGCGCAAACATGCTCTGGCGGTCTCAGCCGCGATGCGCCATTATGCCCGGATATTTAATCAGGATGAAGAATACTGGGCGGTTACCGGTCTGCTCCATGATTTCGATTACGAAATGTATCCCGACGAAGAAAATCATCCTTATCGCGGCAATGAAATCTTAGCGAATCTCGGCTATCCGGAGGAAATGCGCGCGGCTATCATGGGACACGCGTCCTATACTGGCGTTATGCGTGAATCACTGCTGGCAAAAACTCTCTTTGCGGTCGATGAACTGAGCGGATTCGTAATTGCGGTGGCTCTGGTGCGGCCTTCAAAAAGTATCTTTGAAGTCGAGCCGCGCTCGGTGCGGAAGAAATTCAAGGATAAAGCCTTCGCCGCTAAAGTCAACCGCGAGGAAATCCGGCAAGGCATCGCCGAGCTCGGCGTGGACGAAACCGAGCATATTCAGCGCGTTATAGAGGCTTTGAAAAGCGTAGCCGACGAACTTGGACTGACCGGACAATAAGCGTTTATTTTTTATAGAATCAAAAAGGGCTGACCATGCGATCAGCCCTTTTCATTTAATTTGGAATAAAGTTAATTACCAAGTTTGACGCGACCGAGCCAGATATTGGCATCTTTGGCGTCGCGACTGAAGAAAACCACCTTTGCGCCGTCATCGATCAAGGTGGTCGGGTACATATCGTCTAAGAAAAATTCGCCTTTTTTACCAAAACCACAGGACATAATCTCCGATACTGAAATATTGCCGACATTAATTGTCGCCAGGCGCGGATACTTGAGTTGCCGACCCTTATCGACCCCGGTCAATTCAGCTATATAAACGGTCACGGTCTGTTTATCCGGATTCTCGAAAAGCGTGTAGTCGATCGGAGTTTCCTTGACCTGTTTTTCGGTATTGGGAACATATTGTCCTTTGAATTCACCGTTGGCTCCAAATTGGAATATATGGAGCGCCGAATAATCTGCCGTCTGTCCGGAAAAAAGGAAATCGCCGGACGTCGTTTGAGTGCAGGAATTGCTCATGGTGAAGTCCTTTCCGGCATAGGATTCGGCTTTTTTCTGGTTGCCGGGTTTCTTCACCTTGTTCTCTAAATCCTTGAGATTGACGCTGGTCAGATAGCTGACCGCGCCGTTGGCGATTTTCATGATTTGAATATTATCGC
>JALOAB010000085.1 GCA_023229045.1 Fidelibacterota bacterium | reverse complement strand
CCGTTCGGTAGCGGCGGTGATGTACGATGCTAAATTCAAGCTTTATACCAAATCTTATGATGATCTGGTCCGCACGTTCTGTACGAATCCGAGCGGTTATATCGTCGCTGAAAATTATGACGATTTTGTTCTGGTCAATGGTCATGCCCAATGGAATTCCAAAACCGAGAATACAAATTTTGCGTTGCTTTCGCGGGTAATGCTGACGGATCCGGTCGAGGATACCACAAAATACGGCCGTGACATAGCACGTCTGGCGACCACGATCGGAGGCGGTAAACCGATCATTCAGCGTTTGACTGATTTTGTCTCGGGCCGACGTTCGACCTGGGAACGGATCGGTCGTTCGGCCACGATACCAACTTTAAAAGAGGTTACACCCGGTGATATTGCGATGGCTTTTCCCCACCGGATCGTGACCAACTTGATCGAAGGGCTCAATGTATTAAATGAAATTATTTCTGGATTGATGTCCAATAATACCCTGCTTTATGCCCCCGAGATAAAATTTTACGATACTAAATATAAGGTAACGCCGAATCTGGAGACCACTCTGAAGAATTTCTTCGTAGCTGGCGATGCCAGCGGGCATAGTCGGGGCATCGTCTATTCAGCCGTAACCGGCATTTTCGCGGCTCAGGGGGTTTTGAAAAACCTGGCCAAATGTTAAAGTCAACATTGGAATAGCAACTGGTGCGCAGATTTTTATCAGATGTTCAAACCAGCCCAGCCATCTTGAACATTTTGGGCAGTGTTCCAAATACCCACAGGCCAAAAACCATAAAAATTCGTTATGAAACCGCGATTGATCCGGATCCGACAAAATAAGGGAATATTTTAATATTTTGACAATAAAGAGCGATAAGAAGTTAGTCGACAAAAAGTATCTTGAAAATATCCGGCAAATCGTTGCTGGAGATCGGGAGCGCGATGCCAAATTGCTGGCAATTTGCCGTTTCCTGAATGCCAATTTTGCAGATTACGATTGGGTTGGATTTTACCTGAGCAATGAATCCGGTCAGGAGCTGGTTTTGGGTCCGTATGTCGGTGCGGCGACCGAACACGTTCGCATTCCATTCGGGCGTGGAATTTGTGGAAAGGCGGCGGTTACACATGATACTATTAATGTAACAGATGTTAGTCAGGAATCGAATTATCTGGCATGCAGTCTGAATGTGCGTTCTGAAATCGTTATTCCGATTATTAAGTCTGGAAAATTCCTGGGAGAATTGGATATAGATTCACATCGGCCTGCCCGGTTTAGCCTATCCGAACGGCAATTTTTAGAAAAAGTAGTTCAAATTGTTGCGGTTATTTTTTAATACAGGCAACTTTTATGGAAAGAATGGATTAAATTAGACGGTGTTCAGGTAAAAGTTGAAATTGGATGAAAAGAAAGAAATTAAGGTAAAATTAAAACAGATTATGCGCAAAGCCACTCTTCCGGTCATTATTACCATTGCAGTTGTAAGTTTTTTATTTATTTCTCCCCTGGGGAAATCGATTATTGCCTCCGGCAGTGATTTATATCAGAAATTAAACGTGCTCCAGGAAATTATCCGTATCGTCAATGATAGTTATGTTGATAATCCCGATTGGACTAAGATCATGGAGGGCGCCTATCGGGGTATGCTGGAGGAAATGGATCCCCATTCGGTTTATATTGAACCCAAACAGCTTGATAATCTCAACGAGCAATTTACCGGTAAATTTGAAGGAATCGGAATTGAATTCGATATCCTGGATGGTTATATCACAGTGATTTCGCCGGTGGCCGGCGCTCCGGCTGAAAGAGCCGGTCTGGAAGTTGGCGATAAAATCTCAAAAATAAATAATGAATCGGCTTACCGGATTAAGCGTGATGATGTCCAGAAAAAATTGCGCGGCCCCAAAGGTTCCGAAGTAACCGTGACGATCCGTCGCCAGGGGCAGGCCGATTTTGATGTCAAGATTATCCGTGATGAGATCCCGCTATACAGTGTCTCGGCGGCTTTTATGATCGATGACAGTACCGGCTATATTTTCCTTAATCGTTTTAGCGGGACGACCAGCGATGAAGTCGAACAGGCTTTAAGACGATTGTCCGGGGAAGGAATGAAACGCCTGATCTTTGATCTGCGTAATAATAGCGGTGGTTACCTTGAACAGGCAGTGGAAATCGCTGACAAATTCATCGCTGGCCGGCAAAAAATCGTCTATACCAAGGGACGGCTTTCGAGTGCTAATGAGGAATTCTACTCAGGTCGAACCGAGCCGTTTGAAAAAATTCCATTAGTGGTTTTAATTAATCGGGGTTCGGCCAGCGCCAGCGAAATCGTCGCGGGCGCGGTTCAGGATCTGGATCGCGGTCTGATCGTGGGCGAAACCAGTTTCGGAAAAGGACTGGTTCAGCGCCAGTACCCATTACGCGACGGTTCGGCTGTCCGGGTTACCGTTGCCAGATATTATACTCCCAGCGGGCGATTGATCCAAAGACCTTATGATGGGACAATCGACGAATACTATGATACCTTTAGTGAAGAAAACCGCGATTCTCTGTTGGCGATAAAGGATTCGGTCGCCAATCGACCGAAATTCGATACAGTTAGCGGTCGGACAGTTTTTGGCGGAGGCGGGATTACGCCGGATTACTCGGTGAAGTATGACCGGGTTTTGGTCGATGAGACTTATAAATTACTGAGGCATCCCTCGCGGGTCATTTTTGAATATGCCTCTGATTTTGTGAAAAAGAACCGGGATTTGGCGAACGACCGGCAAAATTTCCACCGCAAGTTTGAGGTAAGCGATAAAAATTTCGACGCTTTTAAGAAAATGGCCGCCGAAAAAATCAGCGATCTGAATCTCAAGCAAATCGGTGAAGATAAGGATTATTTGAAAATTTTGATTAAAGCCGAAATTGCCCGTGGTTATTGGGGTTATGATGACTACTACAAGATCGTGCGTCTCTCCGATAATCAGGTCACGTCGGCGCTTAATAGTCTGGCTGAAGCCCGAAAAATGATATATGGTCGTTAATAATCAAATATCGACGGAGAATATTATTGACTTTTTTAAATTATTGAGTTAAAATAGCCGGCACTTATGTTGAAATCACAAAATATATTTATGGAGGTAAATAAATAATGGTTGAACT
The DNA here is from genome assembly GCA_023229045.1 of Fidelibacterota bacterium. Taxonomy (GTDB): domain Bacteria; phylum Fidelibacterota; class UBA2242; order UBA2242; family UBA2242; genus JAGNGI01. Next base: position 5,482 of record JALOAB010000085.1, on the reverse strand, counting down.
GTTTATCAGAGGCGGAATGTTCATGTGGCCAATTCTGGCATTACTGGTGTTTGGACTAATGGTGTCAATTGAAAGAATATATACCCTGTCTAAAGCCTCCTGGGCTACCAAACGCTTCGTCCCAAAAGTTGAAAAGATCATTAAATCCGAAGGAATTAAAGAGGCAGTCGAATTATGTGAAAAAACTCCCGGTCCGATCGCCGAAATTTTTCATGCTGGTCTGGCCAAGGTCGGAGCGGGAATGAGTGCCGTTGAAAAAGCCATTCAAAGCGCCGGAACGGTCGAAATGGCTTTCCTGGACAAGGGTATGATCTGGTTGGCAACGGTTATCACCCTGGCGCCCATGCTTGGATTCGCCGGAACGGTTTCCGGTATGATCGGCGCTTTCGATGCCATCGCCGCGGCCAATGATATTTCACCCGCTGTTGTAGCCGGTGGTATTTCCGAAGCTCTTCTAACCACCCTATTTGGATTAATTGTAGCAGTGCCGATGCAGGTTGCTTATAACCTGTTTACCGCGCGGGTAGATGGAATTGTGGTCGAAATGGAAGAGAGCACCATGAGTTTGATTGAAACATTAACCACAATGGAAGATAAAAAGAACTGCGAATAATTATGGCTTTAATGAAGAAAAAAGGGATTCGTAAGGTTGAAATTCCATCGGGATCAATGGCCGACATCGCCTTTCTTCTGCTTATCTTCTTTATGGTGGCGACTACCATTGATACCGATAAAGGTATTGGCCTGATTCTTCCCCCGGAAGGCGATAGCCCGATCGAAATTGCCAAGAAAAATATCACTACAATCGTTATTGATCCGATGGGTAATGTCCTGATTGATAATAAGGAAGTGGATATCAAACGGATTAAGGGCATCTCGGAAAGTTTGCTATTGGGTAATCCCAAGATGATTTTTTCAGTTAAAGCCCATCCACGTTGCCGATATGACAAGTACGTTGCAGTTTTGGATCAGCTTAAGCAGGCTAACGCCACCAGAATTTCGATTGCCGAATAGGAGCGTACATAATGGCATTTAAGCATAAAAAAGATGTTAGTGTATCAATTCCAACTTCCTCGATGCCGGATATCGTCTTCATGTTGATTTTCTTTTTTATGGCCTCTTCGGTAATGCGCCAGTATTCAGGTCTGCCGGTCATAATGCCGAAAGCCAAACAGATCGAAAAATTGACTTCCAAAGTACATGTAACCCAACTCTGGATTTCGAAGGAAGAAATGATATCGCTTGACGGAAAGCTCATGAATGTTAACAGTATTCGGAACATCTTATACGAAAAACGTGTCAAGGATCCGCAACTGATCATCTCTATCCGTGCTGATGAAAGGGTGAATATGTCGCTGATGAGCCAGGTTCACAAGGAACTGCGGTTAGCGGATGCCCTTAAAGTTAATTATTCAACCAAGACAGCTATTTAAGGATTGGCATGATTCTTAGAAAAAAACCCGAAGCAAGTTTAAAATTACGCCAACCACTGGTCATGCGAATCGGGTTAGTGGCCAGTCTAAGCCTCATCGTTGGAGTAATGCTGTTCTTTCCCAAATTCCAGAAGGGTGAGGTGGTCCAGAGAACAGTCGACATTGTCATTGAAGCCACCGACATACCAATAATCGAACAGAAAATCGAGGCCGCCAAACCGCCATCCCGACCGTCTATACCCATCGAATCTGATAGTGAAGATCTTTCCGAAGATATAACGATTGACGAAACTACCGATTTCGATTCCTATTCTGCCTGGGATGCGCCGCCACCGCCACCGGAACAGCAATCCGGTGATGAAGGCCCGCGGGTAAGATTTATCCCCTATGACGAGCCACCGGAACCGATGGGCGGCTTTGCTGAAATTCAAAAGAATATCGTTTATCCTGAAATTGCCCAGGAAGCCGGAATTGAAGGCACGGTAGTCGTACAGGCTTTTGTGAATGAACGCGGAGTCGTAACCGAATGTGTCATTCTGAAAGGAATGCCAAACACCGGTCTGGAAGAAGCCGCTATTGCCGCGATTAAAAAGACGCGCTTCAAACCGGCCAAGCAGAGAGATAGAAACGTCGGCGTTTATATCTCAATCCCGGTGATTTTCAAACTGAAAAGCTGATCAGGTAATTTTAAATTTCATTGCAGTTGACGAAATCCAATTTTCGCCAACTTGTCTTATTGATACCACCTCTTGAATTTTACATTAATCATCTCTAATATTATCTGAGAGATATTAAGGTGATTAAATAAAAATCCGGGAGGTTGAATATGGAAAAGAAAAGCGACTTAAAAGCCAGACAGCCGGTAATTAACCGCGTTGCATTGATCATCGTGCTTGCCATCATTATCATTATCATGGTATTATTTCCACGAGTAAAAGAGAATGAAGTCATAATGCGCACTCCGCCTGTCATAATCGAGACGATCGCCACGCCGGTAACTGCCAGTAAAATCGAAACTCCGGCGCCATTGCCTCGCCCCTCAATACCGTTTCCATCTGAGGAAGCTGATTATCCTGAAGAGATTACCCTTGAACCGGTTGACTTTGGCTCCTATCAGCCATGGGATGCTCCGCCACCGCCGCCGCCGGAGGAACCGGAACAATCCGGCCGCGTAGGAAAATTTATCGAATTTGATAAACCGCCTGAACCAATCGGTGGTTATACTGCAATCCAGAAAAATGTAATTTATCCACCAATGGCACAGGAAATGGGAATAGAAGGCCTAGTCGTCATTCGGGCTTTCGTGAACAAAGATGGTGAAGTCACCGAATGCTCGGTTCTAAAGGGTATGCCAAACACCGGTTTGGAAGAATCCGCAATCGCCGCGATTAAAAAAACGCGCTTTATCCCGGCGCAACAGAGAGATCGCAATGTGGGTGTTTATATCGCCATTCCAGTGGTATTTAAACTGAAGTCATAAAAATGACTTTTACTAAAATATATCCGCATCAGGCGTAGCCAATTCTTTGTCTGATTATTTTCTATCGGATTATTCGGCGGTTGAAATAATTTGATAAATTTGGACTTTCTGTGTAATATGGATAAGTCAATGTTAGCAGGATTGAATGAATAAAACTACCCCTGAAGAAAGACGTCCGGCTTACGCCATTACCTGGCAGAGTGTCGAATCAGTCGAACATTATGCCAATAGTCGCTATCGCCATCTCGATCAGCGTTTGGTATCATGGCGTGAACGCCGAATTGTCGAAAAGTTATTGAGAAAATTAGCGGTAGAAAATACTTTTTTGCTGGATATACCAACCGGATACGGACGCTTTACACCGCTTTTTAATAAATACGGTTTTAAGGTTTTAAATGGTGATCTAAACCTCTATGCTTTGTTATATCAGCAACGCAGTCATCCGAATGATAATATGGCAATCGTGGCCAATGGTAACCGCTTGCCACTGGGTGATAATTTGGTTGATGTCATCTTCAATTTCCGGCTTTTACAGCATTTTAAGACCAGTGCCGAGAGGCGGGCTTTGTTGCAGGAACTAAGCCGGGTCAGTGGACATCATCTGATTGTATCGGTATATATCGAATCAGCTTTTCATCACTTTATCCAAGTGATTTCCGGTCGTAAACGGCGCATGACATTTATTTCCCGTGATCAATGGAATGCGGAACTGCGTTCCTGCGGATTGGAGGTTGTGCAGGTGCACCGACCGCTACGCTTCTTTCATGCTCAAAATATTTTCTGGTTAGAAAAACAACCAGCGACTTCTTGATTAGAAATGATGCTTTCGTTATGATTTATCAATCGAGGTGGCAAATGAAAACAGTTTTAAGAATAATGCTCACCTGTGGTATGCTGGCTGGCGTCGCAGAACCATCTGATCTGGCGACGGTGTTCAGCCAACCGTACCTGTCGGGCTCGACGCCAAATCGGGTAGTCTGGTCGCCAAATGATTCGCTGATCGCTTTCCTGTGGAATGATCAGGGCGGCGAATTTCAAAATCTCTGGGTTGTAAATCCGCAGACCGGACAGGTGGAGCGATTAACTAATTTTAATCCAGAGATGAGTGCCGATGTACTATCTATCGGGACGCTTGGTTGGTTGACAAATCGCAGTATATTTTTTGAATTCCGCGGTGATATTTGGGAAGCCACTCTTCTGCATCAACGTACCTTGAAGCGTATTGAAGGCATTAGCGAATGCACGGAACCGATCGGTCTCTCGCCGGATAGAAAATACCTGACCTATAACCGACACGGCAACCTGATGCTGTATGAATTGGCTTCCGGTAATGGACAGGTGATTTTTCCCGAGATAAATCGCAATCGTTCATCTGCCCGGCGAATTACCAGCCAGCAGACCGATTACCGTTGGTCGTGTCGCGGCGACCGGATCGCAGTCTATCTGGAGCCTGAATCCGGTGAGGCGGCGGTGTGTTTTAAAGTTCTGGATGTAAAAACCGGCGCATGGGATGAGATTGTTATTAAGGATCAGCCGAAACGCAGTTCGATTGTGCGTGATTTCATCTGGTCGCCGAATGATCAGTTTCTGGTGTACGAGTCCGTTACCCATAATTTACGCGAGAGATATATAGTTCGGATCGATCTGATTGAACATCAACTGGATACATTATATCGCGAAGTACGCGATACATGGGCGCCGGATTTCGGGTATCGGTTATACTGGATAGAGCCGGAGGCGAAGATCTTATTTGGAATGGAAGTAAACTCGTATAATCATCTTTTTATCCTCGATCCTGCTGACGGTCGATACTCTGCCATAACCCGCGGTCAATGGAACGTCAAAGACTATATCGTAGATGCTATCGGGCAATTAATCTATTTTACCGGTACGAAAGACCGAGCCGATCAACTCCAGTTATACGTTGCCCATATTAAAACCGCCGAAATTGACAACATATCTTATCGGGGCGGCGATTATTCATTCTGGCTATCCAACGATGAACAAAAAATTGCCGAAGTGTTTTCCAATCAAAGCACTCCGCCGGATTTGTACTGGATAAATGCCATGCCGCGCAGTAAAATGAATCCTATCACCATCCGCCCGGAATCTGCGTTGGGAAAATTACGGGGAAAAATCCCAAAGAACGGCGTGGTGCATTATGAACCGACCAAACGGACTATCAATTATAAAATGTGGTTGCCAAACGAAACCCTGGCTACTCAAAAATATCCGGTAATCATCGTCCTGAATGGTACCGATTGCGCCGCGGCGACGACCGAAGCCTGGCGCCCGGAATGGTATTTCTTACAATGGATGAGCGATCAGGGATATATCACAATCGCGATGGAGTACACCGATCTGCGGACAGCTATGAATCTATCCGGTCAGCCGCCGCTAAACGATCCTTTGTCAGCCCAATTATCGGAAATTAAAGCCGTCGTCAGGGAAGTCAGCAAGCTGGATTATGTGGATAAATCCCGGATCGGGATCTGCGGATGGGGCTATGGTGGTTATCTGGCGTCGATGGCTATGTTTAAGGAAACTACAACCTTTCGCTCCGGCGCGG
>JALOAB010000084.1 GCA_023229045.1 Fidelibacterota bacterium | reverse complement strand
GAATCGCTTTCAGTCGCTTTCGTGGCTAGGCCGCCCAGACTCGCCCGGTACTCTTTGATATTGCCGTTCGATGAAGGCAACAAATAAGCTGATAAAGCGGAGGGCATGATTTTAACATAACCCGGAAGATACTTTTGATAACCGGTATTCAGGTCAATTCGCCAATTTTTCAGAGCAGTCTGCAAATCCAACCGATACGTTTGCGAAATGCTCTCGCCGGTCGCTGATGGATTAGCCCCGAGAACACCGTAATAACTATCGTAACCCACATTTTCACCGACGAAACGCCAGACGCTAGTGCTGTCCGGCATTGTCCCGCAAAGCAACAGGCTGAAATTTTTAAATCCGTAATCGCCGCGATAATAATCGAACCGCGAAAATACCTTTTCACGAATAAAATAATTCGGTTTTATCATCATTGAATTCGATTCAAAAGTGACCTGATCGAACCGCGGATTAAGCCAGGTCAGCGGCACCTGCCCGTACACCGGATCAGCTAGCCGCAAACCGCCGCAGTTCATAGTCAGAGCCGTCACCGGCAAATCGAACGTCCGGATAACGCCTTTGACGCCCCAATCGTCATACGGCAGAAAAATATAATTACTCTGTCCAAAAATCTGATCGCCAATATTGTATATACCCGGCGACTGAACGTCCTCTCTAACCGAACTTAAAACGATCTGGAGCGAATCCTCACTGATACCCGCTTCCACCCAAGTAGTACACAAGCTGACGATCAGGAAAAACTTAGCCAATCTCATTTCAGCGGATTTCCTCTCTGAAATAAGGTATCGCACGTATGACCTGCTGAGCCGTTACCGGCACAAAAAAAAGAAAAATCGCCAAATTCAAAATAATATGAATCACGCTAAACGCTAATCCCGCCACTAAAGTCGTTAGCACTCCCTGCCAGTTAAAGCCAGCCGACAAGGGAAAAGCCAGTGAAACACAAATATCATAGAATAAAGTCAACATCCCGCCAAGCAGTCCGATCACGATAAAGTTCGCAATCCGCGGTTGCCAGCTTAAAATAAAACTGCGGCAGAGCCCGCCAATCCCACCAACTAAGGTCATCGCCAGTACCTGCGCAAACAGCATTGGCGGGAAGATCAATCCCGAACCCAGCGGATTTAATGACGAGAAAATTAACTCGCCCAGACCACCGATGATCAGCCCGGACTTCCAGCCCATCAACGCTCCCGCTAAAAATACCAGGGCGGTTACCAGCTCCACATTCGGAATAAAAGCCAGAGCAATGCCGACTCCTACGATAAGCGCGATAAATATTGCCGAATAGGTTATTTTTCTAATCCTTGAATTCACAGAACTCTCATTTAGCCAGTGGCAATTTACAAATCGGTTTCGATAATTCAAGGAGTCTTTAGGCTATTTCTCCCCGGGTTCCGGTTCCCCTTTGAACAATACCCGTTTGAAATAGCCGCCCTTGGCTGTCCATTTACCTTCGGACAGATCAGCCTCGATATCGTTTTTCATCTGATTGAGACGCGTATCGAGTTCATCGATATAATACACGACCATCGCTTCCAGGAATTGAGGTTCACGCGGCGATTGAAATTCGTATTTACCCTGATGCGAAAGCAAAATGTGTTCGAGCTTCAGTCGCAATAATTCCGGGAATTCGGCAATTGTCAGACATTCTTCATGCACAACGTCACGTCCCAACACCAGATGCCCGATAAAATTCCCTGTGTCGGAATAAGTTATCGTCATTCCAGCCGCCAGCTCTTGCAATTTACCAATGTCATGCAACATTATACCGCTGATGACCAGATCGCGATCCAGTTCCGGGTAAGCGCGACAGACTCCTTCAGCCATCCGGCACATGGTATGCAGGTGCTCCAGCAGACCACCCCGGAAAGCGTGATGTAAAATCATCGAACCGGGATGCGTGCGGATCTGATCGCCGTATTTTTCATAAATCGCCAGAACGACCTGCTTGAGAAAGGGATTTTTCAGCGACTGAATCAATTCCAGCAAATCTTCCCACATTTTGTCGATATCTTTGGTTGTACTCAGCAGTAAATCAATGATATCATAACCTTCGCTACGGTCGCGCTCAGGGATAACCTGGCGGATCTTTTCGACTTTGATCTGTAATTCATTATTAAATGATGTGACGACGCCCTGCACTTTGACCGCATCCCCTTTTTCGAATTGGCTGGCCAGTTTTTCAGTATCATCCCAGATTTTTGCATTAATTTTTCCGGTGCGATCGACCAGCATCAGATCAAGATAGAGTTTTTCATCCTTGGTCTTTCGGATAGTCTTGTTAAAAACGCCGAAAAATGAAATGACACTATCATTTTCCTTGAGATCGCTGATAAATGTTTTACTCATACACTCCCTCTTTCTTTTCCAGAATTAAAGCAGAGCCGACACCCAAAGTCAAGGTTTTTTTCTACAAAAAAGAAAAAGGCTTCCGCAAAACAGAAGCCCCGATTTTTTCTTTAAGTGGTTAAAGCGTAAATGTACGTTCGCGGCAGATAATGTCGAGGCTTTCCAACTCGCTTAGTACCGGATTATATATTTCCGGCATAACCGGCGCCAGCACTCCGGTGAGGTTGATTTTCCCCTCTAAGATCAGACGGGTGGCAATCGCGGCGGGCAGACTGACAGTGCGCGCCATCGAAGAATCTCCACCCGGAATGCCAAAATCGATTAAGGTCGAAGTGATCTTTTCCTTTTTATCCGGATATTCGGCGATAAACTCGTGATAGAGAACGAGCATATCGCGTTCGTTTTCGCCGTAAGGCATCTTTGTTAGAAAACGCGTCGTCATGACGTCCAGCAAGGTCGGATCGGTTTCCGGCAAAGCCTCGTTGCTGGTCAATCCCAGCCATTCCAGATCGGCGATGACTTTATCATTGGCGTCGGCTCCCAGAAAGCGTCTCAAGGCTTGCGGCGTGCTCTCGCCCGCTTTAGCAGATACCAGTTTTCGGATCAATCCATCAAAGGTCGATCCCGCCAGGTCGGCGCGTTTTTCATCGCTTAACAGCCCGAGTTTGGCAATGCAGAAAAGTGTATCACACCAGCCGACATTCCTGATCGTACCGCGAAACATGGTTCGCGCAGATTTCAAACCATAGGTTTCCAGATAGGGCAAAGAATTACGATTGGGATAGGTTTCAAAATGCATATTTTCAACCGTTAACGGCCAGCGGTTTTTAAAAAGCTCTTTTCCGGGAACCTCAATGATTTTTCCGTCTTCGAGATATTTTGCATCATTGCGTCCCGCCATCAGAACTCCGCGCGGACTCCAGCTGAATTTGTATCCAAACGGATTGGTGTTGGCTTCCGGCGCCGGCAGACCGCCGCAGTAGGATTTGAAACTAACAACCTTCCCCCCTATTTTCTCGACGGAATGAATTATGCGCATTGCCGACATATGATCGATTCCGGGATCGACGCCGATTTCGTTGAGGATCAGAATACCGGCGGTCCGGGCTGATTTTTCCAGAGCTTTCATCGCCGGGCTGATGTAGGAGGTCGTTACCATGTGTTTTTTAAGTTCGACACAAAGGTTGGCGACTTTGACATGATGAATGTATGGTAGTAGACTGATCGCCAGATCACATTGGCTGACCAAGTGACGCAGTTCCGCCTCATTTTCGACATTGAGCGCGACGGCTCTGCCGTGCGGATGACCTGCGATTAGTTTATCGGCTTTACTGACTGTACGGGTCGCGACTGTGACTTCGCAATCAGGAACTTCGAGCAGATACCGAACCAGCGGTCGGGACACTAAACCGGCGCCCAATACTAAAACTTTTTTCATATTATCTCCTTATTGATAGATGAAAAAACACTTTTCAAGCGATTATTATTCGCGGATATATTCGGTCATATACTGATAATCCGGCGTGAATTTTCCTTTATGAAGAATCGTGGCTCTTTTTAATTCCGGCGGCAGGTTTAAAGAGGTGAACGGTTGCGAAAAATCGGTTACAGCCAAACGCGGGATAATTTCACTCAAAACCGCACCAAACATCGTTGAAGAATCGCGTGGCAATTCGGACGGCAGGTTGTCAACCGCCAGGATTACCGGTCCTTTGCCGGCGAATCCCATCTGAATTGTTTCCGCCAGCGGATCGTAAACATAGACCGGATCACCCGGCGTGGTAGTAGCCAAATTACATTCAATCGAGCCTTCGATGTCGCAGGTTATATCGCCGATTACTTTCAGGAAATCCGGCTGACCGCGTTGATAGGCGGATTTCAAAAATTTACGAGTGACCAATTTCGGGTAGCGGTTGTCCCAGTAAATAGCGTTGACCAGGACGGTTAGATACGGGATATATTCTTCAAACCGGGACTCATAATTTTCAGGCTGACGGAAATATTCCTGCAGGTCAAATTTCCTGCGGCGATCCTTAACCTGGAACATATCGCCTTCCTTAAAAACGACTTTATACAGAAAATTATTCGAAAAATCAGCCGATTTATAAAATTGCGCCAGATCGCTCGGTCTTAATTCACAGCACGGCAGAAGATCGAAAATTTCCTGCGCGCCGCCTGAAACATTGCCATAACCGGTAAAACCGACAACCAAAGGTGTCACGTTGGCCGGCAATTCATTATTCCGAATCTGCTCACCGACTGCGCGGATTGATTCTTTGGCGTTTTCCAAGTCGGAGTAACGCCAAGCCTGTTTCACTTCCGCCAGCGGCATCTGATAGCCTTCCAGTTTTAAACGCTGACCGAGCGCCCATAAGGTGTCGATCATCCCGGCGATTCCGGCATATCGTCCGAAAAACACCAGGCGTTTGCCGGCGTCATCTACTATTCTCTCATAGTCGATTAAAGTGGCGCGCAGTTCAACCAGACGTTTCAACATCGGCTGGTTATATTCCTGCCCCTTCACGGTATGTGAAAAGAAGAGATAAATTTTGCCCGGAAGCAATAACTCTGACGGTATCTCTTTGACTGCCAGAATGACATCGCAGGAGTCCAGGTCTTCGCTGATCTGCGCCCCGGCTTGCAAATAATCTTCATCCGGAAAGGCCCGGATCGGTGAAGGTTGCACGATAAATTTAACGGGATAATTTCCGGTCAGGGCTTCTACCTGGCTTGGCGTCAGAGGCACGCGGGCTTCCCATTCATTTTTATCCTCACGCCGTATACCGAAAATCATCGAACACTCTCCATTTTTACTTAATTAATTTAAGTTTTATACCGGAAAAAGAGAAGATATTCTTGCATAACTATAAGTATCAAGGCAAAGCGTGTCAGTTATTTACAGTTTGGTTATTCGCTAAATGTTATAAATTTAACGGTGAATATTCGTGATGATTTATCTGGCTGAGACAGTTTGAGAATTAGGAAAAATATTTCTGAGCCGATTAATGTTCGATAATTTTAAAGGAAAAATAACTCGCCGGGGCGAGATATTGTCCTTTAAACTGTCCTGGAAAATGGTTTTGTTCATCGGTTTGCTGATTATTTTCGTGACCGTCGCAATTTCATATCCGATTTACTGGCAAACGCGTCAGGGACTCGAAAATCAACTGACCGAGCAGCTCCGGCAAAACATTAATCTGATAAAAATGCAGATCGATCCGAGCCTGCTGAATCTGATAATCGAATATCCGGAACTCCATTCGCTCAAAGATTCGCTGAAAAAGGCGCTATCCCGCCAACTGGAGCTTTATTCGGTTCAGGCAATCTACCTGATCGATTCGACCGGTTTGATTATTGTCATCGCCGGCAATCAGGAAAGCGCGCTTAAGTCGACTCTGGTTCACGCCCATGAAATTGCCAACGCCGCCGACGACTTGGCGCTCTCTACTCCGCTGTTTGCCGACCGCGCCGGAAATTATTACAAATCGGCATTCACCGCTCTGCGGTTAGAAAACGGTAAATCATGCGTTGTCGGACTGGATGCCAGCGCCGGATTTTTGGAAAGCACCCGAAAATTACGCAACCAAATTTTCTCGGTCATCGCTGTCATCCTCGTAATCTGTATCGGTTTGGTTTTGCTTCTGGCGCGCACTTTAACCCACCCGCTCGAAAAGTTGACCGATTACGCGATCGCGATCGGTCAGGGACGCAACGATCTGCCGGCGTTGCGAAATCGCAAAGACGAAATCGGATTACTCGGCGCTACCATGCAAAAAATGCATTCCGCTCTGCTTCAGCGTGAGAAGGAAAACAAGCAATTTCTGGCTTCGGTCGCGCATGAAATCCGCAATCCACTGGGCGGCATGAAAATCAACGCCGAACTCCTGCTGGAAGAAACCGGCAATTCCGCGACAGCCATAAAATACACGACCGCCATCGCCCGGGAAATCGAACGCTTATCGCAAATCGTGGAATCATTTCTGACTTACGCTCGTCCCCTATCGGCCAATTTGGTCGTAAGCGATCTGAACAAATTATTGAATGAAGCGGCGGCAGACCTGAAACGCGAATTTCCGTCCGCAAAAATCAATATCAGCGGTCAGGCGCAGGCTCGAATCAATCCCGGCAAAATCCGACACTGTCTGTATAATCTGCTCCGTAATGGTCTGGAAGCCGCGCCGCAGAATCCACAAGTCAACATCGAACTATTGCAGAAATTAAACGGTATCGAGGTGCGGATTTTCAATCCGGGAACTCCTATTCCAGTCGAAATTCAGTCTCAGATTTTTGAGGCTTTTTTCAGCACCAAACCGGATGGAGTCGGTCTGGGTCTGGCCATTGCCAAATCTCTGATTGAACAGCACGGTGGTCGCATCGATTTAGACCATTCCGATGCGGACGGCACGGAATTTGTCATAATTCTACCGGAGTAAATATGAATTCGCTAAAATCAAATTACCACATCCTGATCGTCGAAGATAACCAGTCCATGCGCGAAGGACTGTTAGCCTCGCTGACCAAGGAAGGCTACACCGTCGCGTCGGCTTGCGACGGTCAGGAAGGTTGGAATCTTATCCAAAAACATCAATACAACCTGGTCATTACCGACATAAAAATGCCCGGTCTCGATGGTCTCGCACTAATGAAAAATATTCACAGCCTGGCGAGTGAAACCGCCATAATCCTGATCACGGCTTTTGCAACCGTCGACATCGCGGTGGATGCGATGAAATTCGGAGCGGAGGATTTCATTACAAAACCCTTCGCGCTGGCTGAATTACGCCAGAAGGTCGAAACGCTCTTTCATCGCTGGCAAGCGCGCCGCAAGCCGCTGTCTGAAGAGTCCTACTCCCTCACATTGATTGGCGTCTCACCCGCCATCGGGAATATTCGCCAGATGATTTCTAAAATCGCTCCCAGTGATAGCCCGATCCTGATTACCGGTGAAAGCGGTGTCGGCAAGGAGTTGGTCGCGCGTTTAATTCACAAAAACAGTTCGCGGCAAAACGGACCATTCTTAGCCGTCAACTGCGGAGCGCTGACCGAAACGATTCTGGAGAGTGAACTCTTTGGTCACGAAAAAGGCGCCTTCACCGGCGCGCACAAAACCCATTGCGGTAAATTCGAACAGAGTCACGATGGCACCCTCTTCCTGGATGAAATCGGTGATATGTCAGCCGGTCTGCAAGTCAAAATTCTGCGCGTTCTGCAAACTAAGCAATTCCAGCGCGTCGGCGGTGAAAAGAATATCACCAGCGATTTTCGCCTGATCTGCGCCACCAATAAAAACCTGGAAGCCAAAATTAAAGAAGGCACTTTCCGCTCTGATCTTTATTACCGGATCAATGTCATTCCGCTGGCGATTCCGCCTCTGCGTGAACGGCGCGAGGACATTCCGCTTTTAGTCGATTATCTGCTTGGTTTACGAGTGGCGCGCATGAAGCGTCGCAAGCCTCAAATCGAAAATGGAGTAATGGATCGTTTATGCGCCTACGCCTGGCCGGGCAATGTGCGCGAACTGGAAAATTTCATCGAGCGGGCGCTGGTCTTTGTCGAAGAAGATGTTTTTACGGAAAGCTCGTTCAATTTCAGCGACCTGCCCGAAAATTCCAGCCTGGCAAAACCGACTGGTGATCTTGCGAATCAGCTCGGACAAATCGAGCGGGCGATGATAGTAAAAGCTATGCGCGATCAGCACGGCGTTAAACAGCGCGCCGCGAACCAGCTCAAAATCAAAGCCAGCACTCTTTATTATAAACTGGAAAAATACGGTATCACTCCCGCAGAATATGAATAGCACTAAAAGTCTGAAATCTTTATTTTGCCGTCTGTTGGTCGTTAGTATAGTAGTGACTAAAATACTATCATCAGCGCCGATCGACAGCCTGGCTTATTACCAATCATTTTATAATAAAGAAGTAGAAAAATTCACAAATCTCGAGCGACAGGCCGAACAGTTAAACAGCAAAATTGTCAATATCAACGCTCATGTTAATACACTTAGCGCCCGTGAAAATCCAAACTGGAACGAGAAACGTAAACTTTCCCGTCTGACTGCCCAAAAGGCTGAGCTCAATAACGAAATGATCCGGACGTTTGAGAAATTAGCCTCACAAAAAAACACCCTGGGTGAAGTTTATCATAATTATTTTGAGTTTCTTTCCGACCAAATAAATCACACTCTCGCTCAATATAGCCGAGTCACTGATTCCAACCAGCGTCAGGATTTAAGTCGCGATCTGATAAAATTAGTTGAACAGCGTAGCCACCTACTGGCTACCCGACGCCTCTTTTTCGA